>JADFGI010000269.1 GCA_022567815.1 Nitrospinota bacterium | reverse complement strand
AAAAATATGAAATCGGCGTTTACACCCTACCCAAAAAGCTGGACGAAGAAGTCGCGCGCCTTCACCTCGACAAACTTGGCGTAAAATTGACAACGCTGACAAAGGCACAAGCGGAATATTTGAATCTCCCGTTGGAGGGTCCATATAAACCGGATATGTACCGGTATTAGAAATTAATAACCCTGTCGCACTGAGCCTGTCGAAGTGTGACTCAAAGAGTGGTCTTTCAAACGCAAAAACGGCGTCCTCCGGGATGCCGTTTTTTTCTGCCCTTCGATTCGAGAATTATGCATAAAGACAGTCATCCTCATTGACACAGGGAGTGTAAAAATCCCCCCGACCCCCTTCGGTGAAGGGGGAGCAGGTCCCCCCTTTTTAAAGGTGACCTTTGCATAACCCATCGTTGCGAGGAACATCGTGACGAAGCCGTTATAATATTCCCAAGCTTTCGTGCCCCATCGGGGTAAATCCAGAGACTCTGGATCTACCCCTTCGGGGCATGAAGGCAAGGGTGGAACATCACAGCCACGCCGCTTTGCGGCTCGCGATGACGTTCAGGGTAAACTCCATGAAGATTCTCCACTTATCCAAAGCTCTCCTTCGATTCGGGGGAAAACCACTTTCCTATTCTTTGACAGGATCATCGGGTTTAAATATCTGAATCCTATGGTTTCCCCAATCGACCACATAGACCCGGCCCTCACTATCCACCGCGAGGTCAGTGGGGCCATCGAACTGACCGGGGTCTTTTCCTTTGACTCCCCATTTTGCGATGAAACCACCTTCCGGGGAAAACTCCTGAATTCGGTTATTGTAAAAATCCGCCACAAAAATTCGTCCCTGTTTACCGACAGCTATTCCTGAAGAAACGCGAAACTTGCCTCTCCACAATCCAACGCCGCCAAACTTGAAAAGAAATTCCCCCTGGTTGGAAAAGACCTGCACCCGGTTGTTGTAGGAATCCGAGACATAAACCCGGCCTTCCCCATCAACGGCAATTCTCGCGGGGTAATTGAAGAGGCCCTCCCCTTCCCTGGAAAAAATGAAATTGAAGGCGGATTTAAAAATGGAAACGGGATGATACGTTCCCCAGGTCGTGAGGAATTTTCCATTCGCATCAAATTTTTGCACCCGGTGGTTGTACATATCCGCCACAAAAATATTATCCTGGAAATCGATAGCCAATCCGGTGGGAGAGCTGAACTGGCCGGGGAGCTTTCCGCTTGATCCCCATTCCAGTAAGAGCCGTCCATGGGGACTGAATTTCTGGATTCGGTCCAGATCATAATCGGCGACATAGATATTTCCTGTCCCGTCAATCGCCAATCCAGAGGGTTTTTCAAACTGTCGAGGGCCATTCCCCTCGCCTCCCCATAATTCCAGAAATTGACCCTTGGCAGAGAATTTTTGTACGCGTTGATTGCGCACGTCCGCCACGTAAACGTTGCCCGATGCATCCACGGCGATGGCAAAGGGTTCGTTAAACTCCCCAGGATTATTTCCCTTTTGCCCGAAAACATCGACCCTGGAATAAGGGTCGATCCCTCCGCAGGCGCTTAAAGCAAAAAGCAGGGCGCTAACCGCAAAAAGGGTGAAAGGTGAAATTTTTTTCAAGGCTTGTCTCGATTTTCTAATCGCTTAATAGAAGCAGAATCAAACCCCGCATCTTCCACAGCCTGTTGAATCGCTGAATCCGTTACGGTCATCCCCCGTTTGATATATAATTCAGCAACCCCATGCTTTAAATTCACCTCTACTTTTTTATATCCTTTCAACTTTTTTAAATGCTTCTCCAACCCATAAGCGCAAAAGGGACAATACAAGCCTTCCACTTTAATCACGATCTTTTGCACGGCCTCTTCCGCATGCAGGGGGAAAACGGATAAAAGCAAAAAAACTAAAATCAGGAAGTGACCGAATTTTGTTCTTTGATATTTCATGCAAAACACTCCTTATTTTCAACCAGCCTGGGGGCTGGACCCAAAGTTAACGCGCGATGGGTTTATGGCTAACTACATTCTGCTTAGCAAGGAAATCAACGACCCCGTTGCAAGCAGACGGGGTATCCGACAAGGATTTTCATTTAAAAGTCGTAGCAAGCTACGGGGAATAAAACCCACTGGTGGGATTAAACCCGGTATAGATTAATATATGTAACGGAAACTTAAAGCCAGAGAGTAATCCGTTTCCAACTGGCTCCCGTTTAAATTTTGAACAACGGGATACAAAAAAGAAAACTCATAAACCGAGCGCTTGCTGACAAACTGAATCCCAGGAGACAGAAATATGGTATTGCCGCCGGAACTGGCAACTTCGTTTCCCCCGAGTTCGCTCCTTCTTTCCAATACACCGTTGAGTTCCAGCACCGCATTCCATTGGCTGTAAATTCCCTTATCCGGCAAAATGGATGGCCATATCCTTTTCTGATAGGCAAGGTTATATTTAAAAACATCTCCGAATTCAAAATTGTTGGCTTCCCGGTTAAAAATATACCGAAGATCCATATCGAACTGGTTATCCAAAGTTTGCAGCGTATACGTCCCGCCCGCGATAAAGTCTACGGAGCCGGAGCCTAATTGAATGCCCTTCGGGAGAAGCCCCAGTGAATCGCGCGCATTATCATCTCCAGTGGGTAGCTCCAGTCCCGCGATTACCGAACTCCTGGATGTTCCTCCCTTAAAGTTGTGGGTAAAAAATCTGTGTTTCCCAAGAATGGTCACATCCCCCGGTCCCTGGTCGCTCCGCAAAGCTCCGGAAGCGGTTTTCAACTCCCGGTAAATGTAGGGAACTTTAACCAGAATGGAGGATTTTGAAGTGAACCCATAAACCCCGACAAAGGGAACCACCACTTCGTCCACGCTACGCCCCTGGTTTAAAGGATCGTCCGATTTTCTTAGATACCTGGCCTGGACTCTGAATATAAATTCTCCTTTATGCGGAGTCAGGCCCACATCACTATTGATCGGAATTCCCTCAGCAGAATGGAGCCCCAGTGCACAAAAACCCAACATGAAAATAAAAATAAAGCTCAAGCGTTTGATGAGCATAGGACACCTGCCAATTCTCGAAAAAGTTTCTGATTTCACTATGAAAGTTTTTTCGACGTTTGTTGGGAAAATAAGAAGGAAGCCACTAAACAGGTTGTCCCAGACCCGCTGAACGTAATTTCTGTTCTTCAGGCCCTCGTCCGGCGCAACAATCCGCGAGGCGGCCATCGACCACAACAGCAGGCACAGAACGAATTCCCAGTTTCCTGGCCCGTTTTATAACCCTGGCATCCTTCATATCTTCAACGCTGATTTCACAAGAAGGACAAGCGATCCGTTTCACCAGCTCAATAGTCTCTTCACATACGGCACAACCTGCGCTGAAAATCTCAATTTTTCTTTTTGATTTCATGATAAAAGTCCCTCCTTTAAAAAGAGCCGACCGGTTTTTTCTCATTAGCTTCCTGGATAGCTCTTCTTATCAATAAATTAGATGGGATTCCGCCTAAAATCCCACCGGTTAAAAAATTCTACATTTTTTACTAAATTCGCTGGAATAGTTTCCGTGGGTTTCCTCAATATTTTGCCCCTTCACACTCCCCGGTTGGACTCAAAGCTGGCCAAGATGGGGCAGGCTCTTGTCGGCCCTTCTGACTGGCACCGACCAGCTAATATTTGCAACGTCTTCTTCATGGATCTCAAATCATGGATCTTCTTTTCAATTTCCTCCAGCTTATTTTGCACTCTGATCAATACCGATTCAGACGGGGCGCCCTGACGAACCCGGAGTTTGAGAAGATCTCCAATTTCCCTTAAAGTAAATCCCAATTTCTGCGCATTTTTGATAAAATGGATTTTGACCGCGTCCTCCTCGCTATAAAGCCTGTACCCGCTTTCCGACCGAGGCGGAGGACCGAGCAATTTTCGTTTTTCATAATAACGAAGAGTCTCAATATTCACTCCGCATTTCTTTGCCAATTCACTTCTTGTCATCGCATCCATAACTCCCTTTCTAAATACATCCCTAATATAGACCCTGTATCTTGGTACAGGGTCAAGGGGAATTGCAAATAATTTTTAAGAATTATTGGAATTTAGGAAAGAGGTTGTTTTTGCAGAAATTCATCCATCCAGGGAACGATTCGCTCGTGCGCGTCATCCACCACGTAATGACCGGCGTCCTTCGGGATGCCGTTTTTTTATTTTTTCATATTTAGCCCCCTTTCCCAATTAAAAAGAAATTGATCAGCCTTTAGATAGTGCAATCGACGGTTTCTTAATGAACGACCCCGCCGCCAGCGGCCAGCGTGACGCTGGACCCAGTGTTAACGTGCGACGGGTTTTTGAGGAATTAATAGTTCCCCTATAATCCCAGGGGCACGTGAGCAAGTTCGCCCTCTGCGGAAGAGCCTGCCCCTCTTTTCCTCCCGCGTAGCGGGCGTGACGCTGGACCCAGAGTTAACGTGCGACGGGTGTTTGAGGAAATAATAGTTCCCCTATAATCCCAGGGGCACGTGAGCCAGTTCGCCCTCC
>JADFGI010000268.1 GCA_022567815.1 Nitrospinota bacterium | reverse complement strand
CTTTAGCTAATGGTCCTCATCATCTTCCTGTTCATGGTGCTCCACTTTCGCATTCTCCACATAAAATTTTCCAGACCCGACCAGTGCCTTGTACTCACCTGAAAGATGAGCATTGGCGCGCCATACTGATAAACCAACTTTCCGCCCGTATGCCCGGTATTGGCCAGGGGAATGATCGCCGCCAGACTCAAAACGGCCAGGGCAAGACGAATGCGGTGCGAATTTTTCGGCAAAAATCCTGCCAGAGCAAACAAGAACAACCCGGTCGCTATCCAGGGAATCAATTCACCGGCCTCTTCATGCTCTTCGATGACCTTTTCAGAAACCACCTTTTCTACCTTATCCTCGTCTTTTTCCCCAAGTTCCACAGCAACAAAAGATGAAACTCCATAAGCCAAGGCAAGGAAGACGACTAAAATCCACGCCTTCTGTTGTAAATATTCCTTCTTGATGGCCCACCAGAAAAGAAGCGCGGCAACAGGCAGGATGACTCCCAAAACGATTGGGAAATGGACGGCTATGGGATGTAATGGCAAATCAAACATGGTAACCTCCTGGAGAATTGTTGTTTTTCACTAGTTTCGGGCAGGAAGGTAAAAAGTTCTATCCGGACTTTGGATTACGGAAAACGCGCTATTTTTTAACCAGTTAGAAGATCCATAGGTCAAATGGAGGATAGCCGGAGGGCCAATTTAGTCGTTCTGATTTTGTCGGGAACGTTTGTCGTGCTGGTGGGGTTGGACCTCATCGCCGATTATCAGAGCGGTAGTTCCGAGGGAAATCTCATACTGGAAGGATTGCTATTAGTCACCTGTGGGACGTTTTTTGTTTTAGCCGTGAAAAAATTGGCCCTGGTGAAAAAGCAGATCCAGTCACTGCAAGTCGATGTGGAAAAACTGCAAAAAGAGAAAGGGCAATGGAAAAACGAAACCCATCAATTGCTGGCGGGGCTTTCCGTCAAGATCGAACAACAGTTTGGTAAATGGAAGTTGACTCAGGCTGAAACCGAGGTGGGATTTTTGTTGTTAAAAGGATTTTCCCTGCAGGAAATAGCCGACGCCCGCACGACCAAAATCAAAACCGTCCAGCAACAATCGCAGTCGATTTACCAAAAAACCGGATTGGCCAGCCGGTCCGAACTTGCGGCGTTTTTCCTGGAAGATTTGTTACCGCCGGAAGAAGCAATTCAGGAAAGGTTTGAGAGCGCCAATTGATAGGGCGGAAAGGGCAGGATGAAAATTTTTTTAGCTTTTCAGGCTACCGCACAGCATGAATGCCGACTTCCAAATCGTCATCCCTTCTATCAGGCCCCTTTTTGTCTTCGGTTTTGTACGAGCTTCCTCCATATGCTTTCAACGCAGGTAAAGCATATCCAACCTTCCCCTGAAAATATCCAGCATTCCTCTTCTACCCATTCCTGAGCTTCTTCGTGACTGTCGCAATATTCACCGTTCCCTTGGCAGTCTGTTGCCCTTTTGATCTGGCATTCAACCGAATATTGATTATTTTGCTGTACGATATAAGTGGGTATTTTTTCGTGGTTGTTATCTTTGCTCATGCCTGTCCTCTGCCAGTAGTTGCCCTTGAGCCTAATATGATACAGGTTTGAGGGATCTAAAACAGGGGTCTAAAAAGGAGGAAAACATATCATGGAACACCGTCAAAACTTCAAGCACGAAAAAAGGTCCGCTCTCAATAAGAAAACGGGCCATTACTTCTGGCAATTTTGAATCCGGATTTTTGGAGGCCGTTGATTAGTTTTTTACCGGTGATTTTAGGGAGGCTGGCCACTTCAAAAGAAACCTTGAAACTCCTAACAAATTTGGAAGGTTCCGGCTTTTCTTTTTGTACCTTAAGATAAACCTCTACGGCTTCGCGCAACCTTTTGGTCAAAGCCTCCAGGGTTTTGGCCTGGGTATGGGAACCGGGGGAGTCCCCGGACGGAGGCTACATAATAGCCCCTCTGCATCCAGCTCAACAACGGCATTGAAATCCCGCGACCCTTTAGAGCGTGTCGCCGAATTATTTTAAAGATCTGATATGGGGAGATCATTCAATCGCCGTTGCGAGCGTAGCGAAGGCGTAATATTCTACCTAAGCTCTCCCGAGGGGATAAATTCAGAGTCTCTGGATTGCTTCGTCGCTAACGCTCCTCGCAACGACAGGTTATGCAAAGGTCTTTTCGTGAAAAGGGGAGCAGGTTTGGCTCACACGATATTTTTATCGCGTCAACTTTATCAAGTTTTCAGCCGCATAAGCCCGAACGGCCCCTTGCCCTTAGACTCCATGTTATCAAGTCATTCCATTTACATTTATATTTACATTAAAATTTCATTTTGTTAATACCGACGCTACAATTCTTCCAGCCATTCATCTGTATGCCTATTATGACAGTATAAAAAGTAATAATTAATAATTTCTGTTGAAATATCGGCATAAAGTGTGTTAAAAAGCGCCCAAGCTTAAAGTTGTTTTCATCCTAAAGAGCGGTTAGTTAAGTCGGGTTTTATATAGCTTTTCCACCATCGCGTACGTGTAGAAGTGAAGTTGGAGCGAGTTTATGTTTGATGTTACTGCTTACTGCAAAAGCACTTTCCTTCTCCTGATTACATTCCTGATTCTATTTGCTCCAGCCCCGGTCAAGGCGCAAGAAAACGGTAAAATTTTTATTCAGTTGAAGGACTCCCAGCTTGCGGTTGATATCCAGGGAGCAAGGCTGGGGGATGTGATCGCGAAACTTAAAGAACTGACCGGGATCGATTTTCGTTATGACTCCCTACCCGAAGAATCGGTCAATAAAAAGTTCGATGGGTTGTCATTGCGGGAAGGTATCAAACGATTGATCCCATTCAGCACGGTTATTTTGTTGAATGGGAATTCTATAGAATCGGTCTTGATTTTGCCCGGTTCTGACGCTTCGGCTTCAGCTGATGAGTCCCAACCATCGGTTACGGAGCAGGCGAATGTCCCGCGTTCTCCCGATCCGGCTTCGGTCACTGAATCTCCACCTGCGTTTGCCAGGGAAAGCAAGCCCTCATCGCTTCCTGTTTCGGCTTCGGCCACGGAATCCTTACCAGTGGTTATGCAGAGGAACGTTGTGTCATCTCCCTCTGTTTCAAGTTCGGCCCCAAAATCCTTTTCGGTGGGTGTTGGTCAGCAGGATTTTTCTCCGGGGTTTTTCACGTTTTTTGGAACTGGTTCCCCTGAAACACAATCCTTGAATAGCGGTTCCCAATCCACATCGACACCAGAATCTTCACCAGTGGTTACGGAGCAGAGCGGAACTTCATCGGCTTCTGTTTCCACCACGGCCACGGATTCCTCACCGGTGGTTGTGCAGGAGAACAATACTTCCTCTCATGCTGGTTCGGCTTCGGTCCCAGAGTCTTCACCAGGGGTTGCGGAACCAGGAGGCGTTTCCCTTTCGGATATTGCGGCCTTTGGTACCGTGTTTTCCAAGGCTCAATCCCTGGTTGAATACACTTCGGCTTTTGCCGTGTCTTTTCCTCCGGGCAACG
Organism: Nitrospinota bacterium; assembly: GCA_022567815.1. GTDB lineage: Bacteria > Nitrospinota > Nitrospinia > Nitrospinales > VA-1 > JADFGI01. Next base: position 1,009 of record JADFGI010000268.1, on the reverse strand, counting down.
CCAAAACCGCCGCGCCGCTTAGCGTGAGCGATATCAACACAATTATTAGCCAGGCGGCCAATTCTCTAGATTCCACCACAATGATTATTGCTGTTGTTGACCGGCAGGGAACCATTCTGGGTCTTTTCCGAAAGTCAGGAGCATCAACTTCTAACCAGGATGCGGATGCGGCGGTGGCCCTGGCTCGGACAGCCGCATTTTTTTCACACAGGCAGGCGGTCTTGACCTCGCGCACCGTCCGCTTCATCAGTGGGGAGCATTTTCCCCCCGGCATTTCATTCACCCCCAACGGCGCTTTGTTTGGGATTGAGCATAATAATCGTGGCTGTGATCTTCCCATTGATCCATTCGCACTCGAAGGTTCCGCCATGCTTGTACTTTTTATACCTCTCATCATCCGGATGCATCACAACATACTTATCGCCAAACTTCGTCTCTGGCCGCACCGTCCCAATTTGAAAAGGGCCGTACTGGAAGGTGTAGAAGGGAGCCTTCTCATCCTTCCATTGCACTTCATCATCCGAGACATTCGTCTGCAGCTTCGGATCCCAGTTCACGATGCGGTGTCCGCGGTAAATGAGATCATTCGTGTACATCTTTACGAAGACTTCATTCACACAGCGGTTGAGGGAGTCATCCATCGTGTAGCGTTCCCGTGACCAATCGCAGCTGCTCCCCATCTTTCGGACTTGTGATCGAATCGTATCGCGACTTTCTGAGACAAACTTTTTGATCTCTTCAACGAGTTTTTCACGTCCGAGTTTCGCACGTGGATCCTTCATTCCTTTCTCCTGCAACATCTTGATCACCACGTTCTCCGTCGCAATCGCCGCGTGATCTGTTCCCGGTACCCAGAGCGCTTCCTTTCCACGCATACGCTGGAACCGAATGAAGATATCTTCGAGTGCGAGCATCACGGCGTGACCCAGGTGCAGCTGCCCCGTCGCATTCGGGGGCGGCATGCTAATCGTGAATGTCTCTTTAGTACTTTCACGATCTGCAGTAAACG
>JADFGI010000267.1 GCA_022567815.1 Nitrospinota bacterium | reverse complement strand
CGTGATCCAGCCGGAAATCGATCTCATGGTCAAAGGCTACATTCCCAGGGACTACATCGAAAACCTCAACCAGCGATTGGAGATTTATCGCCGCATTCAATTGATAACAGATCTTCAGGAATGCAAATCCTTGAATGGCGAAATGCTCGACCGGTACGGAGTTGTTCCCGAACCCGTTGAAAAACTTATGGAATTATTGGAAATAAGAATTCTTTGCCAAAAACTTCATATTTCCAAGGCCAAATTAAAAGGCCATCAGGCCTACCTGACGGTGGAGCCCGGAACCCCGGTGGCTCCTGCGGCGATTGCTTCCCTGGTGGATAAAAGGTTGAAATTTTTATCTGAGTATCAATTAAGCGTCACCATCGACCGTAAAGGATGGCGGCAGGACATAAAAACCGTCAAACACACCCTGAAAGCTTTATTGAGTTCCCACCGTGCTGAATAAAATTATCCAGACCTTGCAGTCTCGAGCCATTCATCGTAATTGTTTGATTTTTATGATATTATTTTCCACAGCTTGCTCATCGGGAGTGGGCTCCTCCGATGGCGTCAAAGAAACCGCGACCATTGCTATAGTCAATGAGGAAAAGATCAGCGTCAAGGAATTCCGCGAAAATCTTGAAAAGCACATGAGAAAATATCGGGTGGACAATAGCGACCCGCTCGACTCCAATTCCTTTCTCTGGCTAAAGACCAATGCTCTCAATGAGATGATTCAAAATACCCTGTTCAGGCAGGAAGCCGGGAAAAGCGGGATATCTCTTTCAGAGGAAGAAATTGAAAACGTTCTTCTGGAAGCGAAAAACGGGTACGAGGAAAAAGCATTTAAAAAGTATTTGGAAATTGAAAATATTCCCCAGGAGACATGGGAAAACGATTTGAAAAATAATCTGTTAACAAAAAAATTAATTGACAAAAGGGTGAATAATAACGTAACGGTTAATGAGCAGGAAATACGAAAATACTTTGAGGAACATGCGGGGGAGTTCCATAAGGCAAAGCAGGTCAAAGCGCTCCACATCATGGTCGAAACCGAAGAAGAGGCTTTGCGGATAAAAAAGCTGTTGGATTCCAAGGCTAGGGATTTTGTTGAATTGGCGCGTGAACTATCTCTGGGACCCGAAGGCGCGGAAGGCGGCGATTTGGGATATGTGGAGGAAGGCCATATGCCGCCTGAACTGAATGTTATTTTCAAACTAAAAAAAGGTGAAATCAGCAATATAATACGCACTCCTTATGGGAGTCATCTTTTCAAGGTTGTAGATAAAAGAAAAGACCGTAAAATGAGTTATGATGAGTCGCGAAAAATCATTCATGACAAACTTGTTCGAGAGCGGCAGGATAAAGCGTTTCATGAATGGCTTTTGGATCTAAAGGGAAAAGCGAATATTGAAATCAAAAATGACATTTTGGCGAAAATTGGTTAATCCGATAGCGGTGGTATTGGGGCTTGCGGTGATCCTGCTGGCGGCCCAGCCCGTTTGGGCTAAGGTGGTGGACCGTGTCGTGGCGACGGTCAATGGAGTGATCATCACCCTGAGTACGGTGCAGGAAAGAGCCGCCATTTTGAAACAGCAAATGCAGGCCTCTGGCAATTCTCTAAAGATGGGGGAAAAGAAATTAATCCTGGAAACCCTCAATTCCATTATAGAGGAGAAATTACAGCTTCAGGAAGCCAAGAGGGCGGGTTTGGAAGTTGACGATGCGGCCATTCAAGCCGCCTTGAATGATATAATGAGCAAAAATAACATCACGTTTGAGCAAATGGAAGAAATGTTGCGGTTGGAAGGCCGCTCCATGGAGCGATACAAAACTCATATTCGCAACCAGATACTCACGTCCAAAGTGATGCAGTTCCATATGGGAAAATCCGGCAAGGTGCCGAATAAGTGGATCAAAAAGTATTATTTCCAGCATCAAAAAGATTTTTGGGAACCGAAACAACCCTTTGTCAGGCATATTTTGTTCATTGTCGATGAAGATGCCAGCGAACGGGTGAAGGCGTCAAAAAGAGAACAAGCCAACCGGGCGCTTCAACAAATTCGGGCCGGATCAGATTTTTCAGAACTGGCTAAAAAGTATTCGGAAGATGTCTCTGCAAGCTCAGGGGGGGAAGTGGGTTGGTTAACCAAGGGGCATTTGGTCCCGGAATTCGAGAGAGCGGCTTTCCGACTGAAATCCGGGGAAGTCAGTGATATTGTTGAAAGTCAGTATGGATTCCATATTATCAAGGTGGACAAGGTAAAGCCTGGAAAACCCAAACCTTTGGAAACGGTCAAAGAAAAAATTGAACGGATTCTGACATTTGAAGCCAGGCAGAAAAAATACAGGCGCTGGATGGATGATCTCAAAAAACATGCCATGATCCAGGTAACCCTTTTTCAGAATGATAATGCGGAAGAAAGTCCGCAACAAAATCTGGAAGGCGAACCTTCCCGAACTGGTGAAGAAAATTGGCTGGAAGCTTCCAATGTTAAAAATAAGCGGTCGATAAAAGACCTGGGTTTGAACCAGAAGAATTTTCAGGTGATGGAGAGGAAGTTGGCTTTCGTTAAAAAGTTGCGAAAACAAAAAAAAATTACGGAAAAGGAATATCAGGCAAGGAAGCAGAGATTGCTTGATCAACTTTGAAAATCCCCCCGCAACGCGGGGAGGAAATGCGTGGCAGACCTTCGCTTCGCTCACGAGCCCCGAAACACCTTAAACCCATCGCACGTTAATATCTCCTCCAGCGGTACACTGGTCAAGCCCCCAAGCTGGCCGCTTGCGGCGAGGCCGTTCAATGAAAATTTTTATCTATGGGAAATATTTTAGATAAAGTCAGGCTTGCCATTTCACGCATGATTTCCCCCGGAGACAAGGTTCTGGTTGCCGTTTCCGGAGGACCCGACTCCGTTTGCCTCTTGTATTTATTGAAAGAGATGCAGGAGGAATTCCGATTCGACCTCAGCATCGCCCATATGGACCATATGGCCAGGGGCGAGGAATCGGCGGAAGACGCCCGTTTTGCCGATGAACTGGGAAAGAAACTGGGACTGGAAACTTTCATCGCGAGAGTGGATGTCCGTAAGGAGAATGAAATCTTAAAAACCTCCTTCCAGGAAGCCGGGCGGATTCTCCGGTATCGCTTTTTGGAATCCACTTTGGAGCGAATTCAAGGAACCAAACTGGCGCTTGGCCACACCGCCGACGATCAGGTGGAAACCTTTCTGATCAATCTTTTGCGCGGCAGTGGTTTGAAGGGATTGGCCGGTATGCCGGAAACGCGGGGAGCCGTGATCCGGCCCCTGATTGATTGCACCCGTGCGGAAATTGAAGCGTATCTGGCGGGCAGAAACCTGGACTACCGGGTGGATACTTCCAACGCCGGCAATCAATACCTGCGTAACCGGATTCGTCATGAATTGCTGCCGGTTCTCAAAACATTCAATCAAAATATTGCGTCCAACCTTCAGGAAACCGCAAAAATAATTCGGGACGACGATCAATGTCTGACAGATCAAACCAGGCTCCTGTACAGGGAAATGGTCGTTCCCCTGGCCAATGAGGATGGCGGGGTTGAGCTTGACAGGGTAAAATTCAATCAGCAACCGCCAGCCTACCAAAAACGTTTGTTGAGGCAAGCCATTTGCCAGATTCAAGGAAATCTGCGCCGCATCACCGCAAAGCATATTCAAAAAATTATAGAATTATTTGATGATTCCCGAGTGGGAAAGAAGATCAACCTTCCGGGTCAATTGATGGCGGTCGGCGGGCGTGAGGGAGTGGAGTTACGGAAAAGCCCGGAATCGCGATCCAGAGCCAGGTTGAGTTTTAAAACGCGTTTAAATACAACAGAATTGGTGATTCCAGGGGCGACCAGAATTGGAGATATTGGTCTCAACCTGCACGCAAAACTTCTCACATCCAATAATTGGAAGGAGCCGGGCAACCGGCCCGACCAGGCTTTTCTGGATTTTGATAAGACCGGACCGGATATCCATGCAAGATTTTTCAGGCCGGGGGACCGGTTTGTGCCTCTGGGAATGACGGGACGAAAAAAGCTGAAATCCTTTTTTATCGATGAAAAGATTCCCCGCAAGCAAAGAGAATCCATTCCCATCTTGACAACACGCACGGGGGATATTATATGGATTTACGGGAAAAGAATTTCGGAAAACTTTCGGGTTACTGAAAAAACCAGAAAGATACTTTTTATTGAAGGGGAAGGCGGCGGCCAAAGACACAAGCGACATCGCGAACAGGAGTCCGCTTCGTACGGCATCGTCCTTCAGGCGGAGAACGGGAAGGGCCACAACGTATGGCTGTAAGTAAAGCACAGACAACATCGCCGCTGTAAACGCGTCCTGAACAACGAACAGCCTTGTGCTGAGAAATGCAACGCCGACAACACCCAGGACGCTTCCAATCAACGTCCATTTGGGGACACTGACATTGCTCGACAAGTGCTGATCGGTCACCGTCGACATGACAGAGATCCTACGCCGTCATCCGTCGCGTGCCGACCGTTGCGTTCCGAGGCGGCGTGAGAATTGCCAGCACCTCGCCACGGGTG
>JADFGI010000266.1 GCA_022567815.1 Nitrospinota bacterium | reverse complement strand
GTTCTAAGTCCGTATGCTTCCTGAGCGGACGGATCCACAATTTATTTCGACCTATTCCTTTAGGCAATATCAGCGTGTCCCAGGCGATTTTCGGCCCATTCTGTAAAATGCTAAAATCCTATTACTGGCGCGGGAAATCCCCCTTCCAAAATACTACTGAGTCATCATTATTTGTTGGTTACCATTACGTGAGCATCAACTGCAAAGTACCGTTCAACACTTTCTCAGTGCGCTGAGCTAATTGATTGACGCTGAAGTTATTTTGAATCCTTAAACGAGCCTGAAGGGCGGCCTGTTTTTTGTCCCCGGTTAAAATTTGGCTCCACCCCTCGGCAAGCGCTTTCGGATTATTCGGAGGAACCACAATCCCCGTATCCCCAACGACCCGGGAGGAATCCCCCACTTTGGTAACCACGCATGGCACGCCACATGCCATGGCCTCGCCAATGACATTTGGGAATCCCTCCCCAAAAGAGGAGGAAGAAGTCACAATGTCGAAAGCGTTATAGACGGACGGCATATCGCTTCTAGGATTCATCCAGAAAATACGGTCAGATAAACCCAGTGTATTTCCAGTGGCAACAAGCTCATCCCTGTAAGGTTTTGGACCGGTTCCCAGACAAACAAAACGGACATGCTCTATTTTATTTACTAATAACGATGCGGCCTTTAAAAACGTCGGGTGATCTTTCATAGGGTCCAGCCGCCCCACCAAGCCGATCAAAATCTCTTTTTCTCCCACACCCCACTCCTCACGCACCCTCAAACCGGACTGTCGGTCCGGTTTGAAACGTTCGATATCTATTCCATTTGGAACAACATTCATGCTCATTCTCGGGAACCCCTGTGACACCGCATGCTCGTATCCCGCCTCAGAATTCACAATGATACAATCGGCAAATCGGGACAAAAAACACTCCAGCCTGTATACATAGCGGGCCAACCAGTCATAACGGGAAAGATCCATGTTTGATGCCCGGACACCGAAAATCATGCGGGTTTTAGGCATAAAGAGCTTCAGAAACATTGAAAGGCAATTTGCCGTACAAAGATATGGATGCAATAGATCTGGGTTTAATTTGCGTGCTTGCCTGATCAGGCGAAACAAAAAGGGAAATACATCCCAACGCCCCCCCTTTTCCAGACAAATATAATTAACATGATCAAGGCGTTTTATTTCTTCACAGAATTGACCGCCTGCATAAAGCGTCATCACCGAGATGTTGAATTTACTCCTGTCCAGTCCTTTGACCAAGGTTGCCAGTTGACGCTGTGCACCCCCTTCATTCAATTGTCGAATTAGAAAACAGATATGAACCATCTTCGTTTCCTCCCGAACTCAATCCTGCCGCCCAATTATCAAAGGAATTGCAATCAAACAAAAAACACAGACTTACCCCCCCCCATCTGGCTCCTGGGGATTGCGATTACGATCACGCAATATCAATTACTTAAAAAACCTTCAGCTCATGCGTTGACATGCCATTATTGACATGAAAATGTTAAGAATTGATCAAGATTTTGCAACATTTTATCCATCATTCCGTAACGAAATATTAACCGAATTTGGCGTTAACCAAGGATCGATAATTTTCTTCAGAGATTCATTCAAGCCAATTCATCACATTGCACCTTTTTTCTATTTTGCTTATTTTTCGCACTTACGACACCTTTCGAAGTTCCAGGATCAAGGATACTTCAATCTATAGCTAACTCGTCCGGTTTGCCAAGAAAAGCAAATCAGACCTAAAGGAATTAACCATTTCAACCAGTTACAAACCTTCTCCAGAAAAAAACGGTTAGGCGCCGTAGGGTACTCATTTCTGGAGTTATTCTCCTGGCTCACATAAATCCGAGAAAAATGTCGGGAAATTTTTTCTGAATGTCCACGCGCTAACAATTCGCTTTTCACTTGCTCTTCACTTGGATTGACCCCAAATGAATCCAAATCGTGATCCCAGAATATTCCCATGTCAGGATCAACCATCCGCCACCCTTTATCAGGTAGATAGACCTCAGCCACGACATGACCTTTTAAGCCAATCAACCGAGTTTTTAAACCCAGTTCTTTTCCTTTGGCGACGAAAATTATTGCCGCCTGACTGCAAAATCCCCCCCCTTTTTTCCATAAAAAATCAGGATCCTGGGATTTAAAATAACGTCTATCAAATAAGGTCCCACCAAGCCACATAATCCAATTGTCCCCAGCCTTGATTCTGTATTCAGACGGGGTATGGATGAAGGACCTTGAAATCAATTCAAAAAGACCGCGAGCCTTGTCCTCCGGTGAAATATTTTTTTTTAATAACTCCGAAAATTGGTGATTGGCATCCGCCAAGATCAAGGTTCTATAATCATAATTGGAGACGGGCTTTCTTCCCTTGAGGTTGGTATTTACAACGGGTCCCATAATAAAGCCAATGCTATTGATAATGAGAAGCAGACACCCCAATAACAATGAAACCCAAGCCACAATATATTTTTGTTTACTCATTGATTTTGCCTTTCCAATGAAGAGGTCAATACCTCTTCCCACATCCCCATGACTTTTTCCAATCCGAACCGTTCAATCACCTCTGGCGCCCGCTTGGCTAGACGGTCCCGTTCCTCATCATCTCCCATCAAGCGGTCCATCGCCGAAGCCAATGCTTTCGTATCCTTCGGAGGCACGAGAATCCCATCAATATTCTGTCGAATGATTTCCTTGGGTCCACACGGACAGTCGAAACTAATGACCGGCAACCCGGTAGCCAGGGCTTCGCATATGACATTTGGAAACCCTTCATGGCGCGAGGAAAGGATAAACAAATCCGCATGTTTCATTTTTTCATGAGGAACCTTTGTGAGACCAGGAAATTCGACCCTTTCCTGAAGCTTCAAGTCATCCCGCAATTTTTCCAGTGAGGCACGTTGCGGGCCCTCCCCCCATATCACAAGGGACCAGTCAGGGTGATTGGGTGCTACTTCAGAAAAAGCCTGGAGCAACAGATCGTAGCCCTTGATATCAAGCAACCGCCCCATCGACATTAAAACCCGTTCGGTTTTACGCAAACCATTCCCCGTGGATACAGATTCATGACCATTGATGACAACAACAGGGTTGGGAATCACCCGGGCACATAATTTCGGTTCTGCAGAAAAATACTTCAACACTTCCTGGCTTTGCACGACCAGACAGGAAGATTTGCCATAAACCCGGCGTCTCAACCGTTCCCATACGCTTCCGATGGAACGGGAGGATGGAACGCCTCTTTCAGAAATGATTACAGGAAAATTCAAACCAAGAGTCGCCAGTAAAACGAGCACATTGGTTCGGCTCATAAAGGAAACGACCGCTTCTGGAGCGCTGGATTGAATCGCTTTTCTTAGCGCAAAAAATCTCCTGAAATTATTTTTCAGCCCTTGGATGACGTTAGAAGATTTTCCAGCAATGCCGAGAGGCCGGAGGATTATGGCGGGATGTAAACTATAAAATGGGGCCTGTCCGCCATCCTCGAAGGTCATAAGGGTAACCGGCCAGCCTTTTCCGGCCCAATAATTTGCCAGTGTAGACATTACCCGTTCCGCGCCTCCGGCTGAAAGCGAATAGATCACAAGAGTCAGTCGCATGATTTTTTAGAAACGCACAGGATGAATGGCGAGGTCAATTGATTGGGCTTCAAGTGCAGTCCAGTCTTTTCCTCTAATATCCAAAAAACCTTTGATAGCCAGGAACGAATGCGTACCAGGATTTTATAACGGAAAGGTTTGTCCGATTTCCAATTTTCTAAATTAATTACACCCCAATTTATGGCCAAAAAATAGTCGCACGATTCCACGATAAATCCCGCCTCCTTATGTGCCATTTCGAAAACTCCACGATTCAGGGGAACGTGGAGTTTGTAAATTGAATAATCAAAAATTTTCTGAAAAAAACCAACGGCACCGGTCATATTGGGAATAAAGGAAATCAAAATCCCGCCGGGTTTCAAAAATTTTCCAAAAGCCTCAAGACAATGCGCCGTATTTTCAAAATGTTCCGCCACTCCAAATGAAACGACTACATCGTATTTTTCAATCATATCCCCGGGCGGTGAGAAAAAATCCGCGCAGACAATTCGCCCTTTCAGATTCGATTGCCTAAGAATGCTTTCCGTCTGGGCGCATCCATTTTCCGTATAGTCCAGACCTGTAATTTCAAAGCCGAATTCCTGAGCAAAATATGGAAGCCAAACGGACCCGGCACACCCAACTTCAAGAATTGACGTTTCGTCTTTTTTTAATCCAGCAAAACACCGATGAAAAAAATCATTGTATTTGCGGACTATATAATTTGTGAGGCCATTAATATTAGGGTCGGCAGGGCGGGAAGTAACACGATGGTCCCATAGTTTGTTCCAGTAATTTTTCCCGGCAATATCTTTGTGCATTACATTAAACCTTCCTCAACTTGCTAAGCCTGATTTTCAATCCAATAGATAAGAATAAGAGTGAAACCGCATAAACGATAACAGTCGACATCGCAATGCCCACAAGCCCAAAATATTGCATCAACACATAGTTCATTACTATATTCAAGGGAAGAGAGATCATGGCCCCGAACATCAGA
>JADFGI010000265.1 GCA_022567815.1 Nitrospinota bacterium | reverse complement strand
TATTTGACGAGCGGTGATGCCTTGCGATACGGCTGGTCCACGAAGGGAGGTGAATTGCTTTTTTTTGATTTTCATGGAGAACCGCAGGGCGATACTACAGGCTATTTTGAAAGCTATACCGTTAGCACAGCCAACAACGCGCGTGGTTCTTTCACTGCGTCCTTTGAAGGCTCCCACGGGTGGTACTGGGGGAATAAGGGGCAAATTAACATTGTCGTGACGTTAAAAACCGAGGGGAACTACAAGATTATTGGTATCAAGTAATCAGGAACCTTAGAGACGTTAACATGGCAAGCTAATGAAGAATTTCTGGACGTTTAGGATAAATTACTTTTTCTCCTGAAACACTTTCAAGAATCCTTATTATTGTCCATGCAAAAAATAATAAGGGAGGTTTTTACAATAAAGTTTGCTATAGTATTGAAATACCTTACAAAAAAACAGAACAAATTATTTTTTGATTATGGCTAGATTTGTCAAAAGAAAATATGGGCTAATATTTGCGTTGGTTGCCTTTTTGTTGGGGATGCCATTTTTTCATTATCATCCCGACAACTCTCACTCTCACCAAAGTGAGTTATCCCCCCACCACCATGAAGGGCATTTCCATTCCCATGAACTTAATGGTTTTGTTGACTTAATCGATCATAACTCAGCAAACCCCTGGCAGAGTGAAGAGCAGCACCCCCACTCAGACACAGATTCCGGCACAAATTATTTTGAAGTCAACCTTCAAAAAACGAGTGTAAATCCGGCAAAAGCATTCCAGGTTTTTAAAAGTGCAAATGTTCAAAAACCTTTTATAATTTCCGAACCAGCCTTATCCCACTTTGTTTCATTTGGCATCTTAGCCTTTGAGAGTTCCGGTTTAACGGACACCCCTAAAGAACGTTCCCCGCCCTGCCTTTTCGTTTAATTTTTAATCCTGTTTATCACTGACACTATTTACCACCAGAAGGACCTCTTTGGTTCGTGGTGTGGGGACCTTTGCCATTTCAGTCCGTTTTGGAATGATTTTGCAAGCGTCTGTGCGTTCCTATATTTATCGGGGAAAATTTCATGAAAAGATTGTTAACACTTTTTTGGCCGGGCCTGTTCCTTTTCTTCTCGATCCCTTGTGCAAGTTTTGCGGTCACGGATGGGTCGATTCAACTTAACAAGGACCTAAGAGGACCCATCACCCTGCAAAGGGCCCTTTCATTGGCTTTGCTCCAAAATCCGGAGCTGGATGCGTTTTCCCTGGAACAGCGTGCCAGGGAAGCTCGCGCCTTGCAATCGGGCCTTTTCCCAAACCCGCAATTGGAGTTTTTGGTGGAAGATGTTGCAGGTTCGGGAAATTTTAATGGCTTCAGCCAGTCGCAAACAACTATTCAGCTCAGTCAATTGGTGGAGTTAGGTGGGAAAAGGGCCGCCAGGTTAAGGGCCAATAATCTATGGGGGAGACTGGCGGCTTGGGATTACGAAACCAAACGTATGAATGTGTTGACCCAAGTATCAAAAGCATATGTGGATGTGTTGAAAGCTCAGCAACAAATATCTCTTGCAGAAGATCTCGTACGTCTTGGAGAGCAATTCCTTAACGCGGTTGCCGAAAGAGTAAAAGCCGGAAAGGTGCCCTCCTTAGAAAGAACAAAGGCAGAAGTCTCTCTCTCTTTCGTGCGCATTCAGCTTGAAAAAGCAAAGCGTGAGTTAAAAGTTGCCCGCCGGAATCTGTCCGCCACCTGGGGCCGAACCCAACCACAATTTGAATTTGCCTCAGGTGATCTCTTTACTATCTCTACTATTCTTCCTTTGGAACAACTAATGAGTCGTTTGGCTAACAACCCTGATCTTGAAAGGTGGTCGGCGGAATTAGAACATCGGCAAGCCATTTTGGATAGTGAACTTTCCAAAAAAATTCCTGATCTCAAAGTTATAGGAGGCTTCAGGCGTTTAGAGGATACAAACGATAATGCGCTGATCTTTGGAATTTCCATTCCCTTGCAATTCTTTAACCGGAACCAGGGGGGGATTGACGAGGCCCGCCACAAACTGGCAAAAGCCAATGCTGAAAAACGGGCAACGGAAATTAAAGTGACAAAAATTCTTTTGGGAGCCTACAACACCGTAGATTTTACTCGTTCACAAGTGATTTCTATCAAGACAAAGATAATACCAGGCGCCCAAAAGGCTTTTGATGGGGTGAGTGAAGGGTATCGCTTTGGCAAGTTTGGTTACCTGGATGTTCTGGACAGCCAGAAAACCTTATTCGAAGCAAAAGGTCAATATCTTGATGCCCTGGCGGATTACCACAAGGCAGTAGCGGATGTGGAACGACTCATTGGGGAACCTCTCGCGCCTGTCAATCAACCTTTGGCCAAACCTGAAGGAGAATATCGGCCATGAAGAATAATATCCCAGCTCAAATAGTTTCGATCATAAAGAATAGAATCCCTACCCAGATAATTCCCATCCTCGCGGTTGGAGCAGTTTTAGCCTTGGTCATTTTGAATATGGATATATCGTCCATGAGTCAGAATTCACATGCGTCTGATGCGGAATCTGAAAAAGCCGGCTCTATTCCTCGAGGCGAACATGGCGGTTGGTTATTTTCAAAAAACGATTTACAGGTTGAGGTTAAAATTTTTGAAACCGGTATCCCCCCTGAATTTAGAGTTTATGTAACCGATGTCTCGGGAAAAACGGTGCCTCTCGATGAAGTGGGCATGACCATCATTTTGAACAGGCTGGATCGGGTGGATGAAGTTCATTTTAAACCGGTGGGTAAATACCTTCTGGGAGATAAAATTATTGTTGAACCGCATTCCTTTGACGTGGAAATCCTGGCCCAATGGAAGGGGAAAACTTACCAATGGGAATTTTCTCAAATTGAAGCCAGGGTCGAACTTCCCGAAGAAGCCATTACCAATGCAGATATTGCTTTTGCAACCGTGGGTCCGGCTAAATTGAACAGGATTCTCAGGTTAAGCGGGGAAATCGGTCTCAATGAAGAGAAGGTCGTCCACATTGTTCCACGACTGGATGGAGTGGTGATAAAGGTTTTTAAGGACCTGGGAGATAGAGTCACTGAAGGGGAAGTTATTGCCATTCTTGAAAGCCGGGAGTTGGCCGATGCAAAAATCAATTATCTTGCAACCATTAAAAATTTCAATTTGGCTAAAATAGACTTGGAAAGAGAAACCCTTCTGGTTAAAAACACTGCCCTGATGTTGGACCTTCTTGAACAGGAATTGGATTTGGATAAAGTTTATCGTGACCTTAAAGACGTTCAAATAGGGAAAAGCCGTGAATTAATCATTCCCGCTTATGCAAAACTCAAACTCGCCAAGTCCGTTTATCTCCGCGAGAAAAAACTATTTAAAAAGGGGATCTCTTCCGAATCCGAATACTTGCTGGCCGAAGAGAATTACAAGAGCGCCGAGGCCAAGTACATCGCGTTGCGCGAAAAAATTGCCTATGACGGACCTTGGACGGTTCGCCAGAAAAAACGCACCACGGAAATGGAGCAATTCAGCCTTCAAACCGCCAGGCAAAAACTTTTTGCGCTTGGCCTCACACGTAGGGAATTGAATGCTTTGACCAACCAGAAGGAACACGCATTCACCCGGCATGAGCTGAGGTCTCCCCTGAAAGGAATGATCATTAAAAAACATTTGACCACAGGGGAAGCGGTTAAAAAAGACGATGACGTTTTTCTTCTTGCCGATTTCTCGGACGTTTGGGTGAACATCACCATTCCCGCTAAAGACCTTAAAAACGTGCGATTGGGACAAAATGTTTTGGTGAGGGATGACAACCTGGAAATAGAAACCCAGGGGAAATTGACTTATCTCGATTCTATCATAGACAAAAAGACCAGGACGGTTACGGGCCGGGTAGTAATTCCCAATCCTCAAATGCGATGGCGTCCGGGTAGCTTTGTCACGGTGGAATTAATTATTGAAACTCGGACCGTTCCCCTTGCCGTTTCCACGGAAGCCATTCAAACGATCAGGGACTGGTCGGTGGTGTTTGTCAAATACGGCAATTTCTTCGAGGCCCGGCCTTTGGAATTAGGGGAAAACGACGGAACGTGGGTGGAAGTTTTAGATGGTTTGTCTCAGGGAGAACAATATGTGGCCCACAACAGCTTCGTGATAAAAGCGGAAATCGAAAAATCATCCGCAGTTCACGACCATTAATTTAAGGACTTTTTCATGCTTGAAGGAATTTTGAGGTTCTCTATTAAACAAAGGGTGTTTGTGATATTAGGAGCCCTGGCAATGGCCGTGCTGGGGGCATACAATTTTCAAATCCTACCCATCGACGCAGTGCCTGATATCACCAATGTCCAGGTTCAAATCAATACCGAGGCACGCGGCTTTACCCCGCTTGAGGTTGAAAAGCGTATCACCTTCCCCATCGAAACCGCCATTGCAGGAACCCCAAAGTTGTCTTATACACGTTCCATTTCCCGGTACGGACTTTCGCAGGTGACCGTGGTTTTTGAAGAGGGTACGGATATTTACTTTGCCCGGCAATTGGTCAATGCCCGTCTTCAAGAATTGAAAGGAAATCTTCCTGCTGGCGCGGACCCCATTATGGGGCCTATTGCCCCGG
>JADFGI010000264.1 GCA_022567815.1 Nitrospinota bacterium | reverse complement strand
TCTTTTGAAGGCCAGGCCCAGCTGGATGAGGAAAAATTCTTCAAAGATCAGCCGCCTTTGCGCCGGAGTGCGAAAATGGTCAAGATCCTTTGCGGAGATATCGTTTGCCGGCAAGTGAACCTGGTGAAGGGCCTCGCTTCGGGAGGGAAATTTGTGGCGGCGGATTATTTCATCCGGCAGTATTTCGTTCACTAAAAACGCATGCGTCTCGACCACTCTTTTGAGGATCGTCCGCAGGGTCTTAACATGCAGACCTTCCGTGCTGTGGTAAACCGGAATGAGTTTCCCTATTTCAGGAGTTTCGTTTTCCTTGACGGATATAACTTCCATGTCGGGATGAATGATTTCAAGTCCCGACCCCAGATAGCGGTTGATTTCCGGTTTTCCCGAAAGGATGACCTGGGACCCAATGGGAAACTTCTCTGCCATGTAGGGTTCACGAAAGCGAAACCACTTGGCAGAGGTCGTTCCGGTCTCGTCTTGAATGTGCATCTCAAGGATCTTTCTCCTTCTGCCAATACGTTGTGTTTCTGCGGCCACTATTTCGCCGGTAAAGGTGACCCTTTCGCCGAGAGTAAGATCGGCAATTTTTTTCACCAGAGTCCGGTCTTCGTAGCGGAAGGGGAGGAAGAACAGGCAATCTTCGATACACGCCAGACCCAGCTTTTCCAGCAGGAGGGCCCTTTTAGGGCCGACTCCCTTGATGTACTGGAGCGAATCGTCCAGTGAATATTGTTTTTGCGGGTTAACCTTCATTGCGGGAAATAGAACCTAAATGCACGGCGTTACCGAATAGTGCTCCTGGTGGATTCGGTGACAAAATTTCTTTCTTTAGACAGGGGAAAATTTGCTCCCTTCGACGCAAAATCATCATCATAATCAGATAAGCAGAGGAAACCAAGGAAAGAATATTGACAGGAATGGCAAAAGCAAAGTATTCTTATAATGAGGTGAGCTATCCCTTTTAAATCCCACCAGTGGGTTTTATTCCCCATAGCTTGCTACGGCTTTTAAATGAAGATCCTTGCCGGATACTCCGTCTGCTTGCAACAGGGTCGTTCATTATAGGATTTCGCAGGTTTTATTTTTTACCATTTTAATAATTTTGTGGCTGTTCACGAGCGCCGAAAATTTACTGGTATGTTGCGAATACAGGATCTTACCGATGCGGTTTTAGAATATCATCCCGAAGCGGATGTGGATGTCATTCTGGGCGCATACCTCTACTCAGCGAAAGCCCATAGAGGCCAAAGCCGTAAATCGGGAGAAGCCTATATTTCCCATCCCATCGAAGTCGCCTACAACCTGACGCGTTTGAAAATGGATGAGCAGACGGTTGCCGCCGGGCTTTTGCACGATACCATTGAGGATACCCTCGCCACTCCCGAAGAAATCAAAGACCTGTTCGGCGACGAAATCTATCAGCTGGTGGACGGCGTAACGAAAATCAGCAAGATGGAATTTTCCAGCCGCGAGGAAATCCAGGCGGAAAACTACCGCAAAATGATCCTTGCGATGGCCCGGGACATTCGGGTCATTTTGATCAAACTCGCCGACCGCGCCCACAACCTCCAAACCCTTGGTTCCCTTTCCGAAGAACGGCAACGCAGAATTGCCCGCGAAACCATGGATATTTTTGCTCCCCTGGCCAATCGTCTGGGAATAGGCTGGCTGAGGGCGGAATTGGAAAATGGAGCGTTCAAATACCTCTATCCCAATGAGTATGCGGTGATTGTGGAAAAAGTGGCCAAAGAAAAGGACCAGAGAACCCATTACGTCGAGAATGTGTGTGGCATCATAAACAAGGAACTTGATGAGTCCAGGCTGGCTGGAAACGTTGCCGGGCGATCCAAGCATATCTACAGCATCTACCGGAAAATGGTGACACAGAACATCGATTTTGAAGATGTGTATGACCTGATTGGCGTTCGCGTGCTGACCGACTCGGTCAAGGACTGTTATGCGGTTTTGGGGCTGATCCATTCGTTATGGAAACCCATTCCCGGCCGGTTCAAGGATTACATCGCCATGCCCAAGCCCAATATGTACAAATCGCTTCACACCACGGTCATCGGACCCAAAGGGGGGCGCGTGGAAGTCCAGATACGCACCCATGAGATGCACCGGGTTTGTGAAGAGGGGATCGCCGCTCACTGGCAATACAAGGAAAATGCCGAGGGAAAAAAGAAAAAAACCGACGACCAGTTGCAGTGGGTTCGACACTTGCTGGAACATCAACAAGACCTGAAAAACCCCAAGGAATTTCTGAACGCATTCAAGGTCAACCTGTTTTCCCAGGAAGTGTACGTTTTTTCTCCTGATGGCGATGTGTATGCCCTTCCGCATGGAGCGACGCCTGTGGATTTTGCCTATGCCGTTCACACGGACATTGGCAATCAATGCCTGACGGCCAAGGTGGACGGCAAAATCGTGCCCTTGCGATTCAAACTGCGCAACGGCAACCGGGTCGAGATCATAACTTCGAAAAATAAATTCCCCAACCGCGACTGGTTGGCATTTGTCAAAACCTCTAAAGCCAGGAGCCGGATTTCTCATTACATCCACAGCCAGGAGCAGGAACAAAGCCTTGGCCTGGGACGCGAACTGCTGGAAAAGGAAATACTCGATAATGATTGTTCACCGAATACGTTGCTGAAGGGAAAAGTCCTGGAGGAAGCCATCCACGCCTGTGGTTACAATTCCCTGGACAGCCTGGTGATGGGAATTGGAATTGGAAAAGTATCCGTCCACTCCTTTGTTCACAAACTTCTTCCAAAAGAAAAGCAGAAGAAGGCTAAATTAAACCGGATCAAGCTAAAAGAAAAAGCGCCGAAAAAGACCAGGGAAAACGCGATCAAGGTCAAATGTTTTAACGATGACATTCTCCTGCGCGTCGGCAAATGTTGCAATCCGCTCCCCGGAGATCCCATTTTTGGTTACATCACCCGTGGCCGGGGGGTGACGGTCCACCATATCGACTGCCCCGGCATCCGGGAACTGGGTGATGAATCCGAACGGCTGGTGGAAGTCGAATGGGATACAGGTCAGAAAACCATTTACCCGACGAAAATCTCCATTGTTACCGAAGACAGGCCGGGTTTGTTGGCCAGCATCAGCAGTGTCCTTGCCGAATGTGAAATCAACATCATCAAGGCGAATGTACAGCAGGGACCCAACAAGAGGGCTTTCTTCGATCTCTCGATAGAAATTGAGAATCTGGCGCAACTCAACAAGACCCTGGATAAAGTCCGGAAGGTGGAGGGCGTCATTCTTGTGGAAAGGGTCAAGGAGTATAAAAAGAAGGGCCTGAACAAAGACCAGGCGGGAAATGGGGGAGGGGGCAAAACCGCTCAACAAGACCTGGAACTGCGGGTCAATTAGACTTTAGCTGGCCTTCGCCACTTTCCCCGCCTTCAAACAGCGAGTGCAGACTTTCATCGTGCGGATAGCGCCTTCATAGACCACCCGTAATTTTTTCAGATTAGGATTCCACCGGCGACGGGTTCTATTTTTAGCATGGCTCACATTGTTGCCAAACATCGGGCCTTTGTCGCACACATCACACCGCTTGGACATCGTCAAACACTCCTTGCAAAAAACGTTGTTTTGGAAAAATTTAGATGCTAACATACCTTATCAAATGGGGCAAGTCAATTGGTCCAGCAGGCTATGATCATAAAAAAAGACACGAAAATCAGCGAAATAATCAGCGCCTATCCCGAGTCGGTGAAATTTTTCGCGGGTATGAACATGAGTTGCAGTCAGTGTTTTGCGGTGAATTTCGACACCCTCGAAAACGGCGCCCTCATGCACGATATGGATGTCGATCAACTGCTGGACAAGCTCAACCAATATATTTCCTCCCACCCAACCCCCGCCATTTGGGCTCAACCGGAATAAAAATCTGCCAATGTTGAGATTGTTACTCTTGCTGAGAAGGTTGAGGCATTATATTCGTGTTCAGCATACAAAACCAGTGATACATTCATTGCTTTTGCTGTTGTATTCATGTGTGGTCCGTATAGCAAATTGACATTCAATGTCAATCATTGACATCAGACCCATTTGCTGGGATTGGGGTCCACCTCTAAAAGCAGTTGACAAATCAACTGAATTTAGATGCCACGCCTCAACTCAGAGGTGTGTCTTCATCAAACCTGATCGCAATGAGCCGATATGCACCAGAATAGGCACAATTCTTAACCAGAAGCCGCTCTACTTTTCTATCTGAAAAGAGTTAGACACGATGGGGAAGTAAGCCCGGCCGGTCCCGAATTGAACTCGGCTTCGAGCCCTATACTTTTCCGCCTGATTTACCGGAATCCAGATATGTGTATATCCTGTTGTCGATGTCCCGGGCCTAATACCAATTAGATTCCGAAAGCATGAGAATGGGCCTCCAGGGGGCGCAGTCATTAATGCTTCCCGCCATACGCCGTCTACCTGTTCTTCGATAGTAGAAGTACAGAGATTAAAATATATCATGGTATCACCATTGTTGTTGGTGATCGTGAACTCGATGTTTTCATTCGGGCGATAAGACAGCCTGTCGGTGAGCAACAAGGCATTTTGACCCACCACTATTTCTGGCTCCGGCACTG
>JADFGI010000263.1 GCA_022567815.1 Nitrospinota bacterium | reverse complement strand
TAAAAAAAGAAGGTGGTCATAACCCGTCACCATATGCTTTGCGCCTATATATAAAAACGGAAGAACCGACACGCCTTGATTGTTGAGTAAAAATTGTTTTGTATTATCATCGACGCCGTGAGCGAAAAGATTTGATGGCAACCCAGCAAGACAGACGAACAAGAAAATGATTGTAATGGACGCTGATCTAGACAGCATGTCGTAAAATGCTCCTATTTTAACTCGGTAAACTTGTAGCCCGTTAGACCACATTACAAACCTTTAAAGTTTCCATGAAAGTTTGCCGCGGTATACTCTCCGTAAATATTAAGTAGAACATAAAGGGTTTTTTGTTTTTGTGGATGGTAAAAAGAGACAATAAAATATCGGAGGCTTTTCTTGAATATTTTCTTGTCCTTCACTTTCGTCCAACTGGAATTTAATTTTCCATCATTATTGGCCTCTGATTTTTCAATCATTATTTCCAAGTACTTGGAGGCTACTATTATTGCCTGCCTATCATTTAGGGGTTCACCATGATTTGAGTGACTGAGGGCCAAATTTGGGACTAGCAAAGCCAACCCTAAGAAACAAAGAATGCTGATATTCATAAACAAGCGCATAAGTTTCCCTTTTACTTAATTAAGGTTATGGAAGATGTTAATGACTGGATTCATGGACCTTTTTCTTCAAGTTATGACCATGTGAGTCACCTGAACTTCCTTCAGAAGCCTGGGGCAGGGATATTACTCCAAGACCAAATCGGTACACTAGCTCACTACCTTTCCAACCCGTTATCATAAGCATCACTGTGGCTAACACAAGTGTGGTAATGAACCGTCCGGTTAATTTATGTTTTTTCCTAAAGGCCCGAACGGACCAAAGAACCAGGAAAAAGAAAACACTGGCCGTGAAAAATGCCCAGTTACGGTGATTTGTCATAGCCGCATGAGATGGTTCATCGTGTTTCACGGTGTAATATTCAAATAGCCCGGTACCAATAGTTATCAGGGTGATTCCCGCTCCTAACCAGAGGTTCCATTGAGCCACCGTTAATAAATTCTTGCTCCAGTTTCGTTCTCGAGTAATAAATGCAATAAGAAATAGCCCCATTGATGTTGATAATAGAGCCACCGTGAAGTGCACGAAGATCGGATGTACGTTTGGAATGAATTCAATAATTTTCATGTTTTGATAATTTGTTTAAAGAACCTGGATCGAATTAGTGGATGCCTTCTTTCATTCCATTACCACGGCACCGATGCCCCTGGACATGGTGCTAAAATGTCCACCATTGACCTTAGACGTTTATGTATGGTCCCTTTTATTGGTTTCAGATATGCTATGGGCAAAAACCGATTGAGCCATCAAGAAAATAAGAAAATTTCCTCATAGATTTAATTTTTGACTTCATAAATATTTGGCTATTTTTTTTAGCTCATTAATTTTTTTTGAAATGACTTTTTTGTCCATGTTCTCCGAAGCTTCAATGCAATGCTCTATGTGATCCTCAACATATTTTTGTTTTGCATTTGAAATAGCATTGGATACGGCTTGAAGTTGTTGAGCCACTTCCAAACACCCTTTTTCCTTTTCAATCATTTCAACCACCTTTTGTAAATGGCCAGAAGCCCTTTTAAGACGGTTGATTATTTCTGGATGTGTTTCATGTTTATTCATCTTGCATTATCCTAACCCCTAGGATAGGATAATGCAAGATGAATAAATTAGGAATCAAAATGCTTCTATTTATTTCTAAAACAGTGATTGCTGCCCTTCTGATCAGTTTTGCATCTTGGCTTTCTGAGAAACGGCCAGATCTTGCGGGTTTTATCGTAGCATTACCCATAGCAACTCTCATCGTTCTTGTGTTTTCACATGCAGATCATCAAAACCCCGAAACGAGCATTGCCTTTGCCAAGAGCATTTTTGTTGGTATCCCGATATCTTTATTATTTTTTGTACCTTTTTTACTGGCTGAAAAATTAAACATCCCATTTTGGGGCTGCTATTTTGGAGGAATCGTTTTACTGGTTATTGGATTTTTCTTGCATAAAGCCATTTTGACAATTTTCTAATTTAAATCTATTGGTGTGGATCGTCCCATTTAACCAGAGGCGCGGGGATAAGTACTGTCATGACGAGACAGGTAGTCTCTCCAGAAACAGGTTATGGTTATTGTTCCGTTCAGTGTTTTCCTTCATAGCCCTGTGGACCATTTTGCGATTGCTACAATCTTGATCTTTCAGATCCTTTGAAGGATTGGGGGAAGTCGGCTTTGGGTCGAAAGGGGATGTTATTTTAGAAATTTGCATACTATAGTTCGGTCAATGCCCATTTGCATGCCAAGGTCTGTAGCTCCTATAATTTTCTTATGCAACGCCAGTATTTATAGTCAAGACCTTACCTTCAATGCAATATTAAAGCGGAACTTCCCATAGGGAAATTATAACTAACAGGTTGCTGAAAAAGTCCAAAATACGAAAGTTCTCATTGTTGTCATGCTGAGCCTGTCGAAGTATGACCTTGATAATAAGGGCTGTTTTCCCACTTCGACAGGCTCAGTGTGACAGTTGCAAGTAGGGAAAATATTTTTTCAGCAATCTGCTAAACTCTCTTTTTTAATAAAACATATAGTAAATTTGGTGAGATAAATATCTTTGAAACCATGATTTTTTCATCCTATTTTGCATCATGTTTCTGATCTTTTCACAGGAATCAAATCATGCATACCATTCAATGTTCTGAAATTTGGGGTGGCAATGAAGAAATCAATACGGAAGTGTGCGCCGGGGCCTTGACCATCAGTTTATATTCCAAAGGAACGGATGGGGAAAGGGGAGGTGACATTTATTATGTCAGCCTCTGCGGAAAGGAAATGCTGACCCGGATTGCGATAGCCGATGTTTCAGGGCATGGGAAAGCCGTCAGCGACACCAGCCATTGGCTTTATCGTTCGATGGTGTCTTATATGAACGATCCGCAAGGGAATCGGATCCTCCAAGACCTGAATAATCTGGTGAACAATGAAAATAAGGATGCCCTGGCCACAGCACAGATAATTACCTTCAATAAAGGCGACTCCCACCTGCATTTTTCCTATGCCGGGCATCCTCCACTATTGATTAAACGGGTGGGAGATAATGGATGGGAAAGGTTGAAGCTCGAAAATCCTTCTCAAAAGGCTAATTTGATTTTGGGGATTTTTGAAAATACCATCTATGACCGGGAGTCTGTGGTTTTAAAAAGCGATGATTTACTTTTCCTCTATACCGATGGAGTGATAGAAACCCGGAACCCCGCGGGTCAATTGTTTGGGACGGACCAGCTGATCGATTTGTTAAACGAAAAATCCAATGGAAGCGTCCATGCAATAAAAACCACTGTATTGGATTCCCTGCTGGAGTTTTCTGGAGGAAATTTTGAGCACGATGACGTGACCATGATGGCTTTAAAAGTCATGTAGCGCCCCACTCGTGGAGGACCCCGTTACACGGCCCCGCAACGCGGGGAGGAAAAGTGGGCTACGCTCGCTTTGCTCACCAGCCCTGAAAAGCTATAAATCCATTGCACGTTAATACTGGGTCCAACGTTACGCTGTCGCTCACCAATCCCGAAAAAACGTTACAAGGCGTGAGCAAACTCGCCCTCCGCGGAGGAGCCGGCGTTACGCTGGTGGGTTGGTTTGGCGGGAGAAAAATTCGTAAGTCTTGCCTAAACCCTCTTTTATGGGCATTCCTGGTTTCCAATCCGTGCTTTTCTGAAACCTGCCAGGGTCGATCACGCTTCGTTGCAATTCCCCCTTGCGAGCGGGAGCATGTTGGGCGGAGACATTGTTTCCTGCCATTTGTGCAAGATGATGAAACAATTCGTTGACGGTGGTTTCTTTCCCGGTTCCTATATTGTAGATTCCGGCCAGGGAGTGAGTGATGGCCAATACATTGGCTTGAGCCACATCCTGAACCGATACAAAATCACGGGTTTGTTCGCCGTCTCCATATATTATGGCTGGGGATTTACTCAACAGCTTTTGACAAAAAATGGCCACCACTCCCGCCTCCCCATGCGGATCCTGCCTCGGACCGTATACATTGCTGTAACGAAGGATGGTGGTGTTCAGTCCGTAGGTTTTCCGGTAATAGTGGAGATAATTTTCCACTGAAAATTTTGAGATGGCATAGGGACTCTCAGGGCGGCAGGCATGGCTTTCATCCGCGGGAAAAACATCTTGAAGCCCATAAATTGCTCCGCCGGTGGATGCGAAAATAAATTGTTTCACTCCGCAGGATTTAGCGGCTTCGAGCAGTTTAATACTTCCCAGGATATTGGTATTCGCGTCCTCACCAGGATGGGCAACGGAATGGGTAACGGAGATTTGCGCCGCATGGTGATTGATGATCTCTATATGTTCATCTTTTATTAGTTTCTCAACTCGCGGGTCTAAAAGATCCATTTCGTAGAATACGCCTCCGGAAGCAATGTTTTCTTTTTTCCCAGAAGACAAATTATCCAGAATAATAACCCGATGTCCCAAATTCAGATAGGCATCGACTATGTGAGACCCAATAAATCCAGCGCCGCCGGTAACTAAAATATTCATGGTTTATTTTATTGTAGGTTGAATGATGTGGGTTTTCGACAATATTTG
>JADFGI010000262.1 GCA_022567815.1 Nitrospinota bacterium | reverse complement strand
GGAGACGAAGGGTCTAACATGGAAGTTTTACGGACCATCCCCACACGCACGGGAGAACCTCGTTCTGGCCCATGAACAACGTGGACGACGCCGGACCATCCCCACACGCACGGGAAAACCTCTAAACAGGCGTACACCAATTAAGTGGTTGATCCGAAACACAGTTTTCCTCGTGTGAAAGGATGGGGAAATCGTTACCGACTTCCCACCCCGGTTTCCCGGGTTCGCGTTTCATCGGCCCTTTTACCGCAGGGTTCCTCCACGCGCAGCACCACGGCCTGTCCGGCCGCTGAATGTTTCAGGCTGAACGTTCATCCAGCCCTTTTTTTAAGATATTCTTGGCGGCATTAACGTCTGCGTTTTCTTCATGCCCGCATTCTCCGCATAAGAATTTTGCGCCGTCCCTGTTATCCTCATGAGTGTGGCCGCATGCAGAGCATTGCTGGGAGGTGTACTGGGGAGGGACAGCGATCACCTCTCCGCCTTCCCAAACAGCCTTGTATTCCAGTTGCCTCCGCAATTCTCCCCACCCCTGGTCCAAAATCCGCCGGTTGAGGGCCGCCTTTGATCGAACGTTTTTCCCTGGGGCTTCCTCAGTGCCTTTGGCCGAAGCACTCATGTTCCTGACTTGCAGGTCTTCCAATACAATTAGGCCATTTTCTTCCGTGACCTGTTTCGATAATTTGTGGAGATAGGTTTTCCGGGAATTCCCAATCTCGTGATGAATTTTTGCAATCCTTTTTACCTGTTTTCTCCATCGGTTCGACCCTTTATCTTTCTTGGCCATTACCCGTTGTGCTTTTGCCAGTTTCCCCAGGGTTTTTTCGAGAGAATTCACGGGGGGCGTTAACCTTCCATCGGAAAAAGCGACCAGACTGGTAATGCCTCGATCCAATCCGATTTCTCCCTTGGGTGTTTGCGGATCGGGGATTTTCTCATTAATGGAAAAACTGATGTACCACTTGTTTCCGCTTTTGCTCACCGTTGCCGAATTGCGGTTTTCCTTTTTGCTCCACCGCTCTTCAATTTCCCGGTCCTGGAAAAAACGAACCTCTCCCATGTTACGAATTTTGGCCTTATTTCCAGCCACAGAAACCGCTCCGGCGTTATCCAAATAGAAACTGTCCTGTCCCCGCCGCTTGCGGTTCGGGAACCGGGCTTGGCCTTGGAAGAATCGCTTGAAAGCGACATCCTGGTTTTTAATGACTTGTTGCAGGGAACAACTGGGCACTTCCGCGAACCATTCAAACTCGATCCCCAAAGGGGCAAGGGAGGGTTTCACCTGCATTTCCCGCAGGGTCACTGATTTGCCCAACATCAAAGGCGTCTTGGCCTTCTCCATCACGGATCGGAAATCGTCCATTGATCCGCCTTCACTCCATGGCGCAAGAATGGCTTTCTTCCTGGCAACAAACTGTTCGGTTAACGGCTTCAATTTTGTCGTGCTGCCGGACTCCTTCTTTGCCGCACTCCGTTGAATTGCCATCCCGGCAGACCAATCAATGATCGCAAGGGCTTTTGCAAAATTGCCAGCTACAGCTTCTGTATGACGTTTTTTGACTTCAAGCAGGCGCGCAGGTAGTTCCTCTTGGACCTTGGCCTTCTCCGCTTCACCTTCGGTGTGTTCGGCTTTGAATTCGACCTTCCGACTCTCATTGAGAATCTTGTACAGCAACCATTTTTCCAGCACATCCCGGCCCTCTACAAGCTGATCGGCTTTGTAGGTCATTTCCCGGTATTCCAGCATCACATTCCATAAAAACCGGCAAGCCCCGCTCCAGCTTTCAAAACTGGAAACATGGCGGTCCCGGGGCTTTAATTGATACTTGTAGGCTTTTGTGATTTCCATGGATTTCATCCTTGGGAAAAGAATGAATAACCAATTCAGGTCTGGAAATCAATATGAATTCGTCTGGATCAATTCAAAATGAAATCCCTTTTTTCCCTCAGCTCGTAAAACCGCTCTGTCACATAGCGCACCTGGCCCGGCCGGATGACGACACCCCCCCCCCTCTCGGCCCAAAGAGACTCCTTTCCCTGCTGCACCAGCTCGCCCACCAGCTCCCCACCCGCGTGAGAATCATAATATTTCAGGATATCTCCTGGCGCCCCCTCTTCTCCCAATTGTGAAAAAGCATTGTTAAATTCAGCAACCGCCCCCAGAGCATAGAAAGAAAAATAATAATGCCTCCATCTATAGGAAACTGCCCCCAGCTCCACCAACCGATACTCCAGCCGAAACCGTAGATAATAGCGCCCACCGCTATATCCACGAGAATGATTTCCGTCTCTTTTGAATTAAACATGGGTTTTTCTCCAATTGAATTTAAAGATGCCGACCAGCACCCGCGTGAGCACGTCCTTTAAAGGCAATGACCCATATCAGGCTTTCGCAAACTCAATCGGGGGGTGCCGGGGGGTTCGCCCTGTTTCGTTCGGCGCCGGCATGGTGGCCCCCGGTGGGTAGGGATACCCCTTGTTTTCCCTTTCATTTTATCCTTGACACATTCTAAACGACCGTATAGATTGTTTCACGTGAACACCGATAACCACCATGAAGGGGAAAAACCATGGAACACACTGGACGTTTCGTTGCGTACTACCGGGTAAGCACCGCCAAACAGGGACAATCAGGACTTGGCCTTGATGCTCAGAAAAAGACGGTTGAGGACTTTCTCAACGGTGGGAACTGGACCCTGGAACAATCTTTTGTTGAAATCGAATCAGGCCGGAAAGCCGGGAGCAATCCCTATCTCAATGAAGCCCTGGCCTATTGCCGGAAACACGATTGCACCCTGGTGATCGCCAAGCTGGACAGGCTGGCCCGCAACATGGCCTTTGTCGCCAACCTCATGGAATCCGGAGTCTCGTTTATCGCCGCCGACAACCCTCACGCCAATAAACTCACCATTCACCTGATGGCCGCCATGGGAGAATTTGAAAGGGATATGATTTCAACCCGCACCAAGGATGCCCTGGCCGCCGCCAAGGCCCGTGGTGTTGTGCTTGGAAACCCTGAAATCGAAAAGGCCCGGAAGGTGGCCCAGGACAATGCGAACGACTACGCCGAACAGCACCGCCGCACCTTTTCCGATATGAAACGCCGTGGCCTGTCTCAACGTGCAATGGCCGACCACCTGACTGCCAAGGGACTCACCACCCCGCGTGGAAATCCATGGAGCCAAGCCCAGGTTGCCCGCACCTTGAAACGCCTCAGGATGTGATGGCTTAGCAACTGATGGAGCCAGAGCCGGAGCCGGAGCCGGAGCCGTACCCGGTTCCAGAGCCGGTATCATCATCCACATCCACGTCCACAGTCGTATTCACATCCACTGTCACATCAACGGAGCAGTCTTCGATAATGCTTTCGATTGAACCCCGGCTTCGCTGTTCTTCCGCTTTGGCGGTTGGCGGATACCGTCCTTCATACAGGTTGACCAGCAACAGCATGACCACTGCGGTGAGCAGGATAATGATTAGATTTTGTTTCATGGATTTCCCCTCAATTTGATGGATGGACTTGATTCAGATACAACGGGTCAGCAGACGCCCAACAGCGTAAATACGCACCTACGTAGATGCCTACATGCGTACTATTGCCTTGATTGCCCGTAAAGGTGGCGGTGGGAAATCCACCCTATGCGCCCACCTTGCCGTTGAATCCTCCCAGCGGAACCGTACCACGATCGTGGACATTGACCCGCAAGGGTCCCTGGCCGACTGGTGGAACCAGCGCACCGCCCCCGAACCGACCTTCGCCATGGTGGACGTTGACCAGCTGCGTCAGCAAACCCTTGCCTTGGAACGTGAGGGAATTGAAACCCTTTTCATCGACACCCCGCCCCACCAGGATGAATCCACCGAACAGGTGGTCAAGGTCAGCAACCTGGTGGTGGTGCCCGTCCGTCCATCCCCCCTCGACCTGCGCGCAATAGGCCCCACGGTTGCCCTGATTGCCCGGATGAAAACTCCATTCGTGTTCGTCCTGAATGGTGGAACCCCTGGCGCCCGCCTCAACGATGAAGCTGTTGCCATCCTGAAAAAGCATGGCCCCCTGGCCATTGCCCGGATTCACAACCGGGTGGACTTTGCGGGTGCAATGATTGATGGACGCACCGCGGGGGAGTTGAACAGCACCAGCAAGGCCGCGGTGGAAGTCTCGATGTTATGGAAGTACGTAGATAAGCAGTTACGCAAAGGAGCATGACCATGGCCAAACGCGCCTCGATGACCAGTGACCTGTTGACACCGAAAGGCAAGGCCCAGCCCGCCGCCAAGGTGGCCAAGGCCGGAACCCCTGACCAGCGCACCGCCCTGACCGTCAAGCTGGATTCAGCCCGCTATGAGCAGTTACGTAGATACGCATTTGAGCATCGACAATCCCACCAGGACGTGATGGTGGCCGCCCTCGATGCGTTAATGAAGGAGTGACCTGGTGCAGGTTCAACGCACCTTGAAACGGTTGGGGATGTGATGAAAACCGTCGGTGAAAGATTGAGACAACTACGGGGGGACCGAACCCAAGAAACCATGGCCGGACTTGCAGGGGTATCCCGGCCAGCATGGGCGCAGTGGGAAGCCGGAACTAAACGTATCAGTGCTGATAAGGCGGCCAACCTAGCAGTAGCAACCGGCAT
>JADFGI010000261.1 GCA_022567815.1 Nitrospinota bacterium | reverse complement strand
CGTAGCGTCAGCCCTCCTGCGCCAGCGTGACGCTGGACCCAGTATTAACGTGCGATGGGTTTATAGCTTTTCAGGGCTCGTGAACGAAGTGAGCGTCAGCCCTCCTGCGTAGCAGGCTTTTCCTCCCCGTGTAACGGGGCTTTTCCTCCCCGCGTGGCGGGGCCAGGCTGTATTATTTATTGACGGAATGTTGGAACCACGGATTATAATGGTTCCATTCTCTTTTTGACGGAACGTATTGTGAAGGGTAGCCGGGTATTTCGAAATATATTAATTTACCTGTTGTTGTTTCTG
Organism: Nitrospinota bacterium; assembly: GCA_022567815.1. GTDB lineage: Bacteria > Nitrospinota > Nitrospinia > Nitrospinales > VA-1 > JADFGI01. The sequence goes on along the minus strand of JADFGI010000261.1, from coordinate 4,356 downwards.
TTGTCTTTTATGGTGTTTGATTCGACGACCCTGATGATCGGGGTTTTTTTCGCCTTGATCGCGCTTTATCATTTCAGCGCTAAATGGGCTCAAAGAAATCAGCTTTAAAGAAACCACCTTAATATTTCATCCACCCCCTATTACGATGGTCTTATGAAAATTTCCGGTCAATTGCTTAAAATGACCCATGAAGCCGCCACCCCTATCCAGTATTTTTTGAGCCTGGATGAAAAACCTGTCCCGATGACACCACAGGTGGGAAAGGAGATGACCTTGAGATTTACAGGAACCATCACCTGCATCGAGTGCGGACGGAAAATAAAGAAAACCTATAATCAGGGATACTGCTTCCCCTGCGCCCGTGACCTGCCGGAAAACGCCATGTGTTCCGTTCGTCCCGAACTGTGCGAGCATGAACACGGCAATGAAGCCGACCAGGGGTTTTACCGCAAATATTGCGCGGTCGATCACTATGTTTACCTTTCCGTAACCTCTGGAGTGAAGGTGGGCATCACCCGGCATTTCAATATTCCAGACCGTTGGATCGATCAGGGAGCGGTCCGGGCGTTGATCATCGCTAAAGTTCCCGAGCGCCTTCTTTCAGGGAAAATTGAAGTGGCCCTTTCGGGCCATATGGCGGATAAGACCAATTGGCGGAAAATGCTGAAGGGGGAGGTCGAGGAGATCGATTTAATTCAGATGCGGGATCAGGCGCTGGAATGGATACCGCGGGATTTGCGCGGTTATGCCTTGACGGATCAACCGGTGCAAACGTTTACTTACCCGATACAATCGGTCCCTGCTAAAATATCCAGCCACAATCTTGACAAAGTAGGCGAGTTGACGGGGCGGTTAACGGGCATCAAGGGGCAGTATCTGATCTTTGAGAAAACGGTGATCAACCTGAGAAAATACGCAGGCTATCATATCGAGTTCGCATTCGAAGACTGACTCCTCCGCGGAGGGCGAGTTTGCTCACGACGTGCGACACTTTTTGGTTTGGGTTCGAACTTTTTCGTCTTTGCCTCAGTCCTCCTTGAAGGGGATAAAAATATCAGTATGGAAAATTGAGTCCAGTGGCAGATGTGGTCAGCAACCTATCGCACGTTGATAAAGTTCAAACTAAAACCAAGCTACATTGCGCGGCGTGAGCAATTTCCCCCTCGTGGGAACGAGCGCCCTCCGCGGAGGAGGCTGGTCAGGCGGCTTGTTCGACAATTTCCCCGGTAAAGATTTTTTGAGAGGTTGTCTCGCAGGTTTGAGATTTTAATTTTGCGACTTTTATATCTTTAGCCAATCCAAGAAATCTCAAAACACAAATCGCCATCCAAGTCATGTCAATTTCCCAGAAGCGAAGGCCGTGCTTGGCGGATTTTGGAAACGCGTGGTGGTTGTTGTGCCAGCCTTCCCCATAAGCGATGATACCGACCCACCAGCAGTTGGTGGACAGGTCGTCTTTCAGGGCGATGGTTTTGTAGCCGAAATAATGGGCCGCGCTGTTGACGAACCAGGTGCTGTGGTAAACCATGACGATGCGGAGAAAAACGCCCCAAACCACCCAGGGAATCCCGCCGATGGCAAAAAGGATGAAACCAAAGGCGACTTGAATTTTTACGAAGTGGTCATCCAGGAAGCGGTAAAACTTGTCATTCGAAAAATCCTTGGAGTAATTGATGAGTATTTCGCGGTCATCAAACTCAGGGAGTGTGTATAACATCCAATTGAAATGCGCCCACCAGAAACCTTTTTTAGCGCTGTGGGGATCCCGCTCCGTATCTGATCCGGCATGATGCATTCGGTGTTGCGCCACCCACTTGATGGGGCCGTTTTCACAGGCCAGGGCTCCACAAAACACGACAAAATAGGCTATTAATTTCGGAAGTTTAAATCCGCGATGGGTGAGGTAGCGATGAAACCCCAGGCAGATTCCGATAGAGGCGGTCAACCAATGGAGGAAAAAGAACACGGCCACGGCGCTCCAGGAAAACGCAAAAGGAAATAACGCGAGAAGAGCCCCTACATGCAAAAAAATAAAGAAACCAGCGGTCCCTTTGTTAAAAGTATAAGTTGGTCCGATTTCTTTGATCGCGGCTGTCATGAATTTCCTCTAAGTTGAATTAATTTCTTGCCCATGATAACGACGATTCATCAAAACGAATGTAAAAGTTATGTAATATTAGGTTTGACAGGTTGTTTTTGTGCGGCGGACATTCGTGGAAGCGTCTTAAAAATGCTTGTCATTAAATGAGTTACGTTGTCAAATATGATAGAAATTAATCAAGTATTGTGAAGGCTGGGGCATGCGTAAGCTGAAGGCTTTATTTCATCCTATTTTTATTTTCATAGGGGTTCAGGTTGCCTGGATTGTCTTGATGGCGGTCTGGATCGACTGGTATTTAAAGAATAGCCGAAAGTTTCAGGAGTTTGCGCAAAAGATTCGCCCGGATTTGTTTGCCGACGAGTTGAATTGGCTCATTCTGCTGGAAGGTTGTTTGTTGATGCTGATCATTTTGGCCGGGGTTTACATTATATTTGTTTACTGGAACAAACAGGCGCGATTGAACCGGCTCCAGAGCAATTTCGTGTCCAGTGTTTCGCACGAATTAAAATCTCCCCTGGCTTCCATTCAGCTTTATCTGGAAACCATGAAGTATCAGAAGGTTTCCAAAGAAGATGCCGCGGATTTCGTGGAAATCATGTTGACGGATACGGAGAGGCTTGATTCCCTTATCAATAATATTCTGGAATCGAGTAAATACGATCCGAAGAAGATGCAGTTGCAGTTTCAACCTGTTAATTTGGGAGTGTTTTTACGCGAAGTGGTGGAAGGTCTCAAGCGCCAGTTTGAGGAGCGAAACTGTAAGGTCAAGCTGGAGATTCAGGAAGACTATGTATTGTCGCTGGACAGGAGGTCCATGCAGATGGTGTTCAATAATCTGATCGGGAATGCGCTGCGCTATTCGCCCATTGGGTCTCCATTGACCATTCGGATGCAGAAGAAGAAAAAATTCTGCGAAATTGATTTCATTGATCAGGGAATGGGGCTTGGAAAAAAAAACAGGAAGAAAATTTTCAAAAAATTCTACCGGGTGACGAATCAGGAATCGAATAACATAGAAGGCGCCGGATTGGGCCTTTTCATTTCCAAAGAAATTGTTCGGACTCATAAGGGACAAATGCGGGTTTTCAGCGAAGGACCGGGGAAAGGGTCTGTTTTTACCGTCGCCTTGCCAATGGGTAAAAATTCCAACCGCAAAATTGCCGCCAACGGAGGAGGGGAGTAAACCGCAAATATGGTTCAAGCAAAGAAAATACTGGTGGTCGAGGATGAACCCCACCTTGCCAAGGGGCTTAAGTTCAATCTTGAACACGAGGGATATGAGGTGGTGGTCGCGGGAAACGGCGAAGCCGCTCTGGAATTCATGAACGGGCAAACTTTCGATTTGATGATATTGGACTTGATGCTTCCGAAAATGGGGGGCATCGAAGTGGCCAAAAAAATCCGTGAAACCGACACCCGGTTCCCGATTTTGATGTTGTCCGCAAAATCCACGGATGAGGACCGGGCTACAGGATTGGAATCGGGCGCGGACGATTATCTGGCGAAACCTTTTCATCTCCCGGAATTGCTACTCCGTGTGAAGGGCATTTTGCGGCGCTGGGATTGGTACAAGCAACCGATACACGGTCAGGAAATCTTTCATTTCGGGGAAATGTGGATTAATTTTGCAACTGGAAAGGCAAAAGGATGTTCGGGCGAATTTCTTCTCACCGCCAAGGAAGCTCTGGTGATGAAACTGCTCATTTCTAAAAAGGGCCAAGTGGTGGCACGGGAGGATTTGCTGGAAACCGTCTGGGGGTACGACCGGCAAACGGAGACTCGCACGGTGGATAATTTCATCGCCCGGTTGAGAAAGCACTTTGAGAAAAAACCGCAAAAGCCCCGATTTATCGTCACTGTCCGTGAAAAAGGATATCAATTTGATCCCGACTCCTAGCCTCCTGCGCGGAGGGCGCTCGCTCCTGCGAAGGGGAAATTGCTCACGCCGCTCCTCGCCGGAGGGGCAGATTGCTCACGATAGGCAATGCTCTCTGGTTCTGTCCGAAATATTTGCCCAAACCAGACTCCTCCGCTGAATTGTACAGATCAACCCTGTTTTTTTTCTGGCCATAGAAGGCTCAAATCGAGACTCGCCTCCAGCCGGGCCAGTAACTCGGGCGTGAAACTACTTTCCGATATATTGCCCAGGAACGGAATTTCTCCCAGAACGGGAACGCCGGACAATTCTGTGATGATTTCCGCATGGCCTCGCTCAATTTCATCGTTATCCCCTGGCTCCGTTCGATTCAGGACAA
>JADFGI010000260.1 GCA_022567815.1 Nitrospinota bacterium | reverse complement strand
GCTTCCGGCAACATGGTTTCCGCTATCATTGTCAGCATGGCGCCCGCCGCCAACCCCTCAATCGCTATGACAAAAAAGGCCAGGCTCCCCGTTGGTTCGGCAGGAAACATAGTGGCACCAAAAAATGCCCCGACACCGGTCAACAAAACAATGGACCCCCACATGATGTAGATTTTTACCAGCTTCATTCCCTGGGACTTCATGCTCACGGCGCTCGACATGGCCTCTGGAAAGTTTGCTATGAATACCCCCGCAATGAAGGCCACACTCATGCCGGATGGACTCAGCGATAACATACCGATGACCAGTGATTCAGGAATACTGTCCAAAAGAATGCCCAGCCAGATAGCGGTGGCCGCGCCGCCGTGGGACCCTTTAGCTTCCTCGTGAATCTCGTCGATGCTCACCGATGTGGGCGAGTCCTCCAGGTAGCGCTGAGTTTGTTCTTTCCATGAAACATTCATCTTTGAATCCTTACGCTCCAAAGATTCGATTCGCTCTGCGGACAAGTCCTGCAATGCCGACTTAAGCTCAGGACAATCCTTCACCATCTCTTGAATGTCCTCTTTGCCAATTCGGTAAACATGAAGTTCCGTTTTTGCTTTAGCGTCTGCCGTACGGGGAAAGTTGCCCATCACTCCGATCTCGCCAAATGTTTCACCGGCTTTCAAACAGGCTAAAAATTCCCCGTCCTTGTGCTTTTCTTTATGCAAAACAATTTCAACCTCTCCATCACAGATAAAGTACAATTCATTGGAATCATCTCCCTGGGAAAAGATCATTTCACCGGCTTGAAATTGGCCCCTTTTTGTCCGATGAACCAGAGTTGCCATCTTTTTGGGCGGCAGGTACCGCAAAACTTCAATTTTTGCCAACTCTTCGACCATCTTATTTTTTCGGGAGATTTTCAAATAGCCGATATATTGGCGGGCTGTGGAGAGGTTCCTTAAAAAAGCCCCCTTGTTGTTCAATAGGCTATTGAGAAAATCGAACAGAATGCCACCCAGAACGGCCCCGCAAATGGCCGCAACCAGACTGTTCATTCCATACTTCTCGACTTGAAGGGGAACCTGAGCAAACAGTTCTATCGTAAGAGCAAAAAGAAGAGCGCCCGCTCCGAAAGCCATGAATACGGCGTTGATCTTCCTCGTTGGTTTTAACCACAATCCCATGGACGAGCCGAATAGCAAGGACGAAGCGCTTAAACTTCCCCATAAAAATGCGGTAGTGCCTAACGACCAGTCCATTCTATCTCCTCCCCTGGAAATAATTTCAGAGGGTCAAGATTTGGCAACGTTTAGAAAAGAAACCCCAGTAATGTAGTCAATCGGGGGTAAATATACAAGAGAAGCATACCGGCGAGGGAGCAACTGGTGTGAAAAAGGATTGAAGCATATAGCGTTCCGGTCAACCGAAACAAAAATGCGGTAATGATTCCAAGGAAAAAAATTCCCAGATTCAATTTGAAATGGCCCAGGGTAAAAATAATCCCCGCGCCATAAATGGCCAATGCGGGATTATACTTATTGCTCAGACCTTGAAATATCAAGCCCGTAAAAAAAATTTGCGTCAACAGAGGAAAAAGAAGAATTTGGGCCGCCAAACTTAAAGGATGCAATTCCTCCCATACATTGACGGTGCGTTGGTTGGCGGTTTCGGATAACAGTTCATTCTTGTCGAGTCCGGAAACAGAAATCAGAATGTCCATAAGAGGGAGGGCGGACACTATCAAACTCCCCAGGATCAAGCCGATCAATAAATGATTTCCCAGGTGTTGCCGGGAAAACCCCAGTTCTTCCAAGGAGACTTTTTTAACTCCCAGCACATAGGCAAAAATCACGGCAAAATAAATCACATAGCCGTATTGAGGGAACCAGGCGTGACCCCGCAGGAAAAATTGAATTCCAGGAAATACAACGAGAAAATAAAGGAGAGTAATCGTTAAGATAAATTTAAAACCCAATACTCCTTTAGGGCCGTCAACTTTTTTGATTATCACGGAGAATCTTCAAGAGAGGGAGACCCCCGTTCAGGGAGAAAGGGATTATTTAGCAAAAGTAAGGGGAGGTTGGTCCGCTCCTGAAATTGGCGGGACGAGAGAGACCGGGGCGCTGTTGCCGCTTATATGGGCTTGCGTCTTCTTTTCAGCTTCCGGGTTGACGTTGGGGACTCCCATGCCGCTGACATGCGTCCAGACAAATTTGTCTGATGATGGGTCGCGATAGCTTTCGTGAGCGTTTGAAATTTCTTTTTTCAAATGGGCGGCATTAAAATAGATACCGCCAAATATCAAAGCGGAAAGAATGCACGATTCTATAAAGACGTTTTTCCACATTTTAGGGGTTCTAAATTTTCGTTTGCTTCCAATCGCATTGTAAGGCGATTGTATCCTATTTTCAATATTTAAACCTTGAAGGGAGGCCCGGCCTTCATCGGGCAATTTCCCGTGAAGCCAAAAAAGTTATGGAGTTGACAAAATATGGGTCTTTATTTACTATCGCAAAAGGAATTACCGTTTAATTTTTTGCAGGATAACCGTGAAAAAACTAGCCATTGCTTCCGATCATGCGGGATTTGAGCTTAAAGAAAGCATCATCGCCTATTTGCATGATAAAGGAGTGGAATTGGAAGACTTCGGTCCTGAAAATAATGATAGAGTTGACTATCCCGATTACGGGATCAGTATCGCCCAGGCTATCCGGGAAAAAAAAGTGGACCGGGGAATTGTGATTTGCGGGACCGGCGTCGGCATGTCCATCGTCGTCAACCGGTTTCCCGGAATCCGGGGGACATTGTGTTCGGATTTATACACGACAAAAATGTGCCGGGAACACAATGACTCCAACATCCTCATCATGGGCGGACGCGTCATAGGAAAAGGATTGGCGGAGGAGATCGTGACCATGTGGCTGGACACTCCTTTCGAGGGAGGCCGGCATCAAAAACGATTGGACAAAATCAAAGAACTTGACAGGAAATTAGAAACTAAAGGAGATTTGTAAATTGTCGCTTACGGAATTTGATCCAGAGGTTGCAAACGCAATCCATAATGAAACCGAACGGGAAAACTTCACCCTTGAAATGATCGCTTCGGAAAACTTTGTCAGTCCCCAGGTTCTGGAAGCCCTGGGTTCGGTGATGACCAATAAATATGCCGAGGGCTATCCGGGAAAACGTTATTATGGTGGCTGTGAGTTTGTCGATGTCGTGGAAACCCTCGCCATCGAGCGGGCAAAAAAAATATTTGGAGCCGAGCACGCCAATGTCCAGCCGCATTCGGGGTCGCAGGCCAACATGGCGGTTTACCACGTCGCGGTTAAACCGGGAGACACCATCCTGGGGATGAACCTCTCGCACGGAGGCCATCTCACCCACGGCAGCCCGGTCAATTTTTCCGGCTATACCTATAACGTCGTTGCCTATGGGGTGAGCAAGGAAACGGAGCTGATTGATTATGAAGAAGTGGCGAAGTTGGCGCGGCAACACAAGCCGAAATTGATCGTCGTCGGAGCCAGCGCATATCCACGGGTGATTGATGCGGTCAAGTTCCGCGAAATCGCCGACGAGGTTGGTGCGAAGATTATGACCGACATCGCGCATCCTGCCGGACTCGTTGCCACCGGAATCTATCCATCGCCGGTTCCCTATTCCGAGTTCGTGACCACCACCACGCATAAAACCCTGCGCGGCCCGAGGGGCGGCATGATCCTTTGCCGGGAAGAGTTTGCCAAGGAGGTCAACAAGAAAATTTTCCCCGGTATTCAGGGCGGACCGCTCATGCACGTCATCGCCGCCAAGGCCGTGGCTTTCAAAGAGGCGTTGAACGAGGATTTCATCGCCTACCAAAAACAGGTGGTGGCCAACGCCAAGTTCCTGGCCAACCACTTATCTCAAAACGGATTCAAGATTGTCAGCGGCGGAACGGATACCCATCTTCTGTTGGTCGATCTGCGTCCGCAGGACATCACCGGGAAGTCTGCGGAGGAAGCCCTGGAACTGGCCGGAATCACCGTCAATAAAAACACCGTTCCCTTTGAAACGCGGAGTCCATTTGTCACCTCCGGCATCCGTATCGGCACCCCCGCGCTGACCACACGCGGCATGAAGGAAAAGGAAATGGCGTTAATCGGGGATATGATCCTTCAAACCCTGGAACGCATCGAAGATAAAGATTTCCACCAACAGACCCTGCAAAAAGTCCGCGAGTTGTGCGAACAGTTTCCCTTGAGTTACCAACTGACCGGTAAATACTAGTGAAATGTCCCGCCTGCGCTAACATGGAAAACAAGGTGATCGACTCGCGCACCAACAAGGAGGGCGATATCATCCGCCGCCGCCGGGAATGCCTCAGTTGCTCGGACCGATTTACCACCTACGAACGCATTGAAAAATCCCTGCCGTTTGTCGTCAAAAAAGATGGCCGGAGAGAAGGGTTCAACCGGCAAAAGATCCTCGACGGGGTGGAAAAAGCCTGCCAGAAACGGCCAATCAGTATTGAAAAAATGGAAGCCCTGGTGGACCGGGTAGAGCAGTATTGTACCGACCAGGGAGAAAAGGAAATCTCCGCCGTTTCTATCGGCGAAAAAGTCGTCAAAGAACTTTACCACCTGGACGATGTGGCCTATGTCCGTTTCGCCTCCGTGTACCGGTCCTT
>JADFGI010000259.1 GCA_022567815.1 Nitrospinota bacterium | reverse complement strand
GATATGGCCAACACGGGACGCATCCGCGAGGTGATAGAACCATACGTGAGAGGCTGGCTCTCGGATAGATACGAAGGGCGAGAGTTTCGCTCTGACCGCTTACCTATCAAGACCGGTTGTCTTAACGAAATTTGATGCCGTCTCAAAAGACAGAGAAGTCGTGGCAGCGATACTTGGAAATCGTGCGAAGACACGGGGCGGAAAGTCGAACACTGGCGCGAGAAGAAAGGGGGAATGCGACTTCTGGCGTTTGGCAAATCTGGACGTTCCGGAAACAACGCGAAAACTAATGGTCTTCACAAGCGAAGAGTTTTGCCATGAAATGAAAAAAGGGCCCCACTGGTAATTCCCGCCTCAGTGACATATGGGCGCGCGTAGATCCTACTTCGCTTTCGAAAAAACATTTTCCTCCGTGGTCTGACTCCCTGCTTTCTGTTTTTGTCCCCGTTCTGCCTTCCGTAGGTACCACTGGCCACCGACTCGGCCACAGGGCCGAAACGACTCCACAGTTCGTACGGGCGTTGTCACGTTAACTCCTCTGACCTCTCAGCCACTCCGGAATAGTCAGTTTCTCGATTTTTAATTACCCAGTTTCCGCTATGGGCATCCTCAATTTTCATGAGACCAGAGGCCCCCTCGAAATGCTTTAAAGGAACTCCTTCCGGTATCGGACGGAGGCCTCTTGTTGCCATTACTCCGTCCTTCCCACTGGCAACACGCCTTTCCTGGATTCCGCAAATCCTGGCATACCGGGCCTCCGCTTTCCCCTCAGACCACATGCCACGCGATGACGGACCGTGTGGCTGCAGTTCCATCATTGCCCAGCAGCGCCTGCACGGTTTCCATGGCGGGGGGTAGGGCATGACCCATTTCCCCCAGGAAAAGAGCCAGGTCGTTGAAGCGCCTTGTGGCCTAAGCGGAGTGCATTTTTGGTGATAGACCTGGGATCTGAAGGCCCAGGTGGGTGCGATCCTTGGCGCAGCCCCTCCGTGCTTTCCATGTGGCGGCGCAACCTGGCATCCGCAGAAAATCGATCACCTTTTCCATTTCGGTTCCCCTTTCCTTTTTCTCGAATTCACTCTTCGATAAAGCCGTATCCGTGTTGTAGGATATGCTACACCCCACCTTGGACATAATAGGTCCAGTCGATTGACTCTTAGAAAAAAAATTCGGCACCCCAGTCCTATCAAATTTTCCTTAAAAATCAAATCCCAACCGGTGAAAATGAAAACACCCACCCCCTTTTCCCCGATGGTGGAAAGGTCCCTGCTAATATTTTTAATAAATCACTATATGTGCATATAATGATTTAATTATATGGAAAGACATGGGAAAATTTAGGGGAGATTCATTTCTTTCCCTTTCATGAAGCGTTCGTGATGAACCAACTTGCCGCATTGTTCCGGGAACGCCGTGCCGCTCTGGGCCTGTCCTACCAGGAGGTGGTGGAGCGAACGCCCTATAGTAATTTAGCTAAAGGGACACAGCGCTTGTTTTTTCTGGAGGAAGGTGTGTGGACCCCCGATTCCAAGGTGCTGGGCTGGTTTGCAGAGGCGCTGGCCCTCTCCGCGGAAGACTTGAGTCAGACCCAGGAACAGGATTTTAAAGAACAGGATGAAAAACGAACCCGCCGCCTGCCGGCTGATTCCTGCTCTGCGTGTGGTGAAGGCCTGGAAACGATTGGGGGCAGGCGCCTGATCACCACACTCAGCCGTGCTATTTTGATCCGGGGAATACCCGCGTACTGGGCGGGGAAATGGCGCGAGGTGCATGCGGTGCGACTGGAATCGCCCTATGATCAACTGTACGTGTTGCTGGGGGGATTCAACGATTACGGGGCAATGCTGGCGCGCGCCCGGAAACACGCCCAGGCCGGGGCGACCCCTTGGTTTTGTCAGAGATGTGCTGGACAGATTTGCGAAAAGTGTGGGGCATTGTTCAAGGGGGTGCCGGGCTCTACCTTCCTTCAAGACGATGGGAAAACACCCTATTTCGCCCTGCTCCCCATCGGTGATGCAGCTTGCAGCAATCCTGAGTGCACCCGGTACAGGTAGAACCTGGAGTAGGGAAAACCGACGGTTCCGGAAATTCGAAATAACCTGAGTTTTTCTAAAAAAACCCTAGGCTCCCCTCACCAATCCCGTCAGGGTTTTCTCCAGCATATCTGGATTTTTGAGAGCCCCCACCCAGCGCCCCGGATTTTGCTCGAAGCCATAAATCGCCCCGGCCAGCCCGCCGTAGATGGCGCCATTGGTGTCGGCGTCACCGCAGAGGTTGACCACCGCGATCATTCCGTTCTCGAATGAGGAATACTGATTCAATCCCCAGAAGGTGACCGCCAGGGAATGGATCGCCCAACCTGTTGGCTCGATCTCCTCCCAGGTCAATCCGCCCTCAATGGCGCGCACCACGATGCTGAATGCTTTTTCCTTGCGGGCCATTTCTTCCGCCATGCCTTTGGCCAGGATCAGGATTTTTTCCTTGGTGGCCCCATGCAGGGCCTGAAACACCAATACAGAATAAAGGACGCTGGCCATGGTACAGACAGGGCTGTTGTGGGTGGTCTGTGAGGCCCGCGTGTACAGTTTGGCGCGTTCCTGAAACTGCTCGTCCGTCTGGCCCGCCGCTTCCTGCTCGGTATCGCTGCGCAGGCCCAACCAGATCGGCACCGGCACGGCCCGCATCAACGAGCCGTTGCCCTGGCCATGCTCGTCCAATGGCGCCTCGCTTCCTCCGGATGTCTCGAAATGGCGGAGGGCGGCGGAAGTCTGATTGCCAATGTCAAAGCACCTTCCGTTGGAACTACAAAAACCCTCGTGCCACCAACGGACGTAGTTTTCCAATTGCCGCCCGGCATCCATTTCGGGCGGAGTGTCTTCGGCCAGCGCTTTGGCCAGACAGAGCGTCATCGCCCCGTCGTCCGTCCAGTCCCCCGGCTCCAGGCGAAACGGGCCGCCCCCGACAATCTCAGCGTGGGCCGTCATCAACGAGGGCTGCGCATCGGGCTTGGGCTGAAACTCCAGCGTGGTGCCCAGGGCATCCCCCACGAATACGCCATACCAGGCGCCGCGAATGCGCGATTGAAGCTGTTTAACGGACATGCGCTCTCCATTTGGGTGGGTGGAAGGTCCTAATTGAGAGCAGAATAGCAGAAGGGTTGGACAGAATAGGGCCAGGGAAAGTGAGAAATGAAAAAAGTGATTTTAATGGTGGGATTTAATTAGCGAGCCAAGTCAAAAACCAGCAGTTTCAGCCCATCAGAACTCCTCCAATTTTCTCCCAAGCGTCCATCAAGGAATGCAGCCAATGCTTCACCTTGTGCCCGGGGGCTAAGCACCATTGCACCGGTGGTGGGCTCTGGGCAGAACATGATGGCGTCTTGAATTCCTCCTTGGGTCCATGGTACCCCCCTCAGGAATTTTCCGTATTCAGTCGTCATGGAGGCAAAAGCCCGCACTCGACGGATGTTTTGGTTTCCGACAAAATTCAGCAAAACTTCCTCAAGGAGACCAGTGGGCCAGTCTTTTCGGCGAAACACGGCGTCATAGCTTCCGATTAACTCATTTGCCAGGGCCAATCCATAACCCCCACTGACAATCATGAGGTTGGGCCGAATCTCGCTCTGCATGGCTCGAGCCAGGGCATCAAAGGCAGCCCGATAGAGTGAGCCGTTGTACCTTTCCCATGCCCGACGCAACCATGAGTTGTCCAGGTGGATCCTTTTGGCGAGCTTGGCTCGCGCATTTGAAAGTCTGTCCGCAATATTTTGCTGAAGGTGGTTTATGGGGGGAATTGACTGGTTAGACCATTTTCCACCGTCTGTCTTGGCCCCTGAGCATGGAATAAGAATCAGCGTGTTCTCTAACCCCTTTTTTTACACCTCCGGATTGATGGACGATTTGGCCTTAGGAGAAACCTGACGGGTTTTCCGGGACACTGGAGCCAATAGCCCCCAAGCTGTCGCCTTGGATTGTAAATCGCTGGAATTTACCAGGGAGTTTACCACCTTGCCTCGAGGCCCCACCCCCCTTCGAATTACTCCCGAATCCTCCAATCGGCGACAGATCTGATTTACCTGCTGGCGCGGAGAAACCCCGGCCATTCGAGAAAGTTCATCGTCATCCAGGCCAGGGTGTTCTTGCAACATTGCAATAATTCTTTCTGCGTTGGTTGCCATGGAATTTTGTCCTCGGATTTTATTGTTGCTTTATCAAACGGAACAGGGTTTTCAGGAAGTCGGCATCGTACCTTTCATCAACATGCCTGTTGTTCCAAAGCCCGGAGTGTTGAACCCGCTCACGGGAGCTGTAACCTCCAAGCCAGCCTTCGGAAGGGGGATCAATCATAGGCCTCTGCCAGTTGCTAAGCATCGCTATCGAATTGCGCTCGATAAAACCGCGCTTACTTCCCTGGCCTGGGGCGTCATCAATTTTGAGCCATACAATCGACATCGCACCAATCTGTGCTGAGACCTTCGCTTCCAACGGGTTCTCCCTCTCCCGCGTTGATCGGTCCGCCGATGCCCCTACCCCCCAGGTTTCAATCTCGAAATCAGGGGTGTGGCGCCTAAGGGCGTCTCCAACCAGGAGGCGAAATATGGATCCACGATGGTTCCCACCGGGGACCCGAACCCTCCCATGGTGGGCCGAGAGACGCTGCCTTAAAGTA
>JADFGI010000258.1 GCA_022567815.1 Nitrospinota bacterium | reverse complement strand
TTCGAATCATTCGTTTGAATTGAAAAATCTTCTTCATCGTCAAAGTCTTCCAGGCTCAGGGGAAATACTGGTTCTTCTTCCTCAAAATCTCCCAACCCTAAATTAAAACCGCCGCCATTTCCAAAATCGTCCAAGGCAACAGGCTTTATCTTCTCTCCGGTGAGGAGCCGGATGAAGCGTTTGGATTTATAATCCGGTTCACTCAGCAGATCACCGCCGAAATCTTTTTCACTGTAGGAAAATAAAATTGGGAAATAGAGGCGGTCATCTATCTTTAAAAGAACAGGCCTGACATTGCATATCCATTCAGCAGGAAGCGTCAAAAGAAAAACAGCGGAGATAAATAAAAAACTATAGAACGCTCTTCGGTCGCGGCGAAATCTTTTTAGTTTTACTTGCAGGTCTTTGCTCAGGCGCATTGGCTGGATTCAACCCTGGGATTCGTCAAAACTGATCCTCCGGTCAATGAGGACATAGGAGAGATCAGTCAATAATTGGCCAAGAAGGGCTATCAATGAAAAAATAAACATCGAACCCAATACGATCGGATAATCGCGTTGAATCACGGCCTGAAAAGAAAGCAGACCAAAACCGTCCAGGGTAAAAATTTGTTCTATGAGAAGCGATCCAGAAAAAAACATGGTCAGAAATCCAATGGGAAAACCGGTTACCAGTGGAATCAAAGCGTTCTTTAAAATGTGTTTGAACAGGATGGTTTTTTCAGACAATCCTTTGGCTCTTGCGGTTATGACATATTGTTTTTGCATTTCCTCCAACACCGCGTTTTTGGTCAACATGGTGAGAGTGGCGAATCCACCGAGAACGAAACAAAAAAGCGGGGCCGCAAGGTGGTGCAGGTAATCGATAATTTTTTTTATCAGGGACCATTCATCGTAACCCGGCGTTCCGGCGGAGGTGAGACCGGCCAAGGGAATCAGGTGAGCCACGGCTCCATCGCCGGGACCGATTAATACGATCAGAAAAATTCCCATAACAAATCCTGGAATGCTGTAGCCGATGAGGACAATAACGCTGGTCATCGTATCAAACCGGGTGCCGCTTTTGACGGCTTTGCCAATTCCCAAAACGATGCAGATGATATAGGTCATGAAAAAACTGGAAACCCCGAGGGAAACGGAAACAGGAAGTTTTTCTTTAATCAATGCAAGAACCGATCGGTTGCGGTAAAAGGAATCGCCGAATTTAAAAACCAGAAAACCCTCCCAGTTGTCGCGATTAAAAAACTTTTTAAGTGTCAAAGGAGTTTCCGTTTGTTCCGTGGGGGCATACCAAAGAAAGGTCCGCAGGTATCTTTCCCATAAGGGGCGGTCGAGATGATAGATTCTTTTGAGTTGTTCCATTTGATCAGGGTCCAACTGCCCTGCTTGTAAACCGGTTTTTTGCACTGCCCCGCCTCCTGCTTCCGTTAAAATTCCGCTGTGGCCTTTAAGGAGGGTACGCATCTGGTCGATGGGGCCGCCGGGCACAAATTGAATCACGATGAAGGTGATGGTCACGATTCCGATGAGCGTAGGAATAATCAGTAACAAGCGGCGGATGATGTAGCTGGGCATTGTAAAATCTGGATATAATTGGAATTGGGTTTGCAAAACTTATGACAGCGCACAATTAACAGGTTGCTGGAAAACTATTTTTGCTACCCCTAACTGTCACACTGAGCTTGTCGAAGTGTGAAAACAACCCTTATATCAAGGCCATGCTTCGACATACCCCTTCTACCCCTTCGGGGCATGAATGCTAATGAAGAGGATATAACAGGGGCATGAAGGCAATGGTGAAATATAACAGGCTCAGCATGACATCAAGTAAATAATGTCTTGTATTTTTTTTCAGCAACCTGTTAATTATGAAGATATTGTTTATTCAGTCAATATAATATTCTGGATACGGGGAATGCTATTTTGTATACCGGGATTTACTTATTCACTTTTAGAGATTTGCCAGAGTCGCGAGCGGTCTTTAATCTCTCGGCTTTATCCTTGTCCCACCACCACCATTCGATGATGTTGTTCAGGATGGAAGCCTGCGAAGGGTTGATTGCGGGGCGGGAAAATTTGTTCCAATAAACGACACGGTCGATGCGGATATACCAGTGCGGAACGACATAAAACTGATGGGTCAGAATGCGGTCCATCGCCTGGATGCCGATGACCAGCTCTTTACGGGTTTTGGCCTCCACGATCATCTCAATCAATTCGTCAATGGCCGGATTTTCGATTCCCATGTAATTGCGCGTCCCTGGCGTTTTTGCGGCCTCGCTCCCCCACATATACCGTTGCTCGTTCCCCGGTGAACGGCTCTGCGGATAACCGACGACCACCATATCGAACTTGAAGTTTCTTAACCGCTCCTCATACTCCGCCACCTGCACGATCCGAATTTTCATGTCCACGCCGATTTTACGGAGATTATTTTTATAGGGCTCGGAGATGCGCATGAAATCAGGGCTGGTGAGCAGGTGTTCGATCTCAAAACGCTTTCCATCCTTCACCCGGATTCCGTCTTTTCCTACTTTCCATCCGGCGGAATCCAGCAAAGTGTTGGCCAGTTGAATATTTTTATCAAGGGTCTGACCTTGTCCCGGAGTGCCAACGGGTTTGGTAAGCGCGGTTTTAGGTACATGGGACTTGTATTTTTCCCGTAATCGTTGGAGGATTTCCTTAACCTCTCCCATGGGCAGACCTTGGGCTTTCATTTCAGGATTATTGTCGAAGTAGTTTTCGTTGCGGGTGTATTGTCCGTAAAAAAGATTTTTATTGCTCCATTCAAAATCAAAAACCATGGCAATCGCCGCCCGCACTTTTCGCGATTTAAACAAATCATTCCTCGTGTTCATCGCATATCCCTGCATTCCCGTAACGCGTTTGTGTGGAATTCCTTCGCGGATATAATAGCCCTTTTTGACAAAATCTCCTTTGTAGTCCAATGCCCAGTCACGGGAACTGTTGATGAGGTGGACGTCGAATCCGCCGCCCTTGAATCCTTCACGGATGGCCACCGGATCGAGGAAGATTTTCCATGTGATGCGGTCGAAGTTGTAACGTCCACGATTCTTTGGCAGGTCCTTGGCCCACCAGTCGGGGTTGCGCTTGAGGGTTATGTATTTGCCGAATTCATATTTCTCCACCGTATAGGGTCCGCTTCCAATGGCGAAGTTGTCGAAATCCGATCCGAAGGATTTGCCCGATTGGCCATAAATGTGTTTGGGAAAAATGGGGATCTGCCCGGTGATAAGGGGAAGCTCCTGATTGAATATGGAAAAATGATATTTGACGGTGTGCGGATCGATTTTCTCTACTTTTTTGATGTCGCGGAAATATTGCTTGAACATCGGATGGTATTGAGGGTCCTTTATGATTTCAAAGGAAAAAACCAGATCCTCGGCTGTGAGGGGATGCCCGTCCGAAAATTTTGCGTTTTTATAAAGATGATACACCATCGACATATGGTCTTTCGCCAACTCCACCCTTTCTACCAGGTTGCCGTACTGGGAAAACGGTTCGTCGTCATCGGAAGAGCTGTCCATTGGCGTTTGAAATACTAAGGCGGTAATGCCGGGAGCGATCACCCCTTTTAATGACGACGGGTTCAGCTTGGTAAACGCGCCGAAATCTGAAAGCACCAGGTGTCCTCCCTTCGGAGCTTTTGGATTGGAGTATTCATAAGGCTCCTCCGCTTTGTACTTCAATCCCTCCGGACCGTATAGGGACAGCCCGTGCTGTGGCTCCGCGAAAACCGCCACGGCGTTCATGAGTATGAATATGGGGACAAACAGGAATCTTTTATTTATCGTCATTTTAGGAGACATTCCCGCTATGCGGGAGGAATAAGTTTAAGGCTCCGTTCGCTTTACCCCTACGGGGCATGAAGGCAAAGGTCGAATATCACACGCTCGCGAGCCCCTGAGATTATAGAGAAACTATATTCAGTGTATACTAACACCGCGTGCGAAGCGGAAACCAGTATCCTTTATTCGGGAAAACAAATGCAAGCGGGTTATCTGAATCTGACTCAAATTGAATTGCAAGGAAGGGCGACTGCCGCGTACGACCTGTATCGCGATTGCACGGTGTGCCCGCATTCCTGCCAGGTGGACCGGACGCAGGAGGGTAGGGGCGTCTGTGGTCAGAGCGATCGATTGATAGTGGGTGCGTCGGTTCAGCATTTTGGCGAAGAGCCTCCTTTTACCGGGACTCGTGGCGTGGGCAATATTTTTGTCACATCCTGCAATCTGCGTTGCGATTATTGCCAGAATTTTCAGATCTCCCAGGAGGGGCAGGGGACGGAATATTCCTATGCTCAAGTGGCGGAGCAAATGCTGGGACTCCAGGCCCAGGGAGTCCATTTCATTGGCTGGGTGTCGCCCTCGCATGTGGTGCCGGGATTGCTGAAAAGTCTGGCGCTGGCGAGGGAAAAAGGACTGCGCCTTCCGATCATTTACAATACCAATGGCTACGATGCCTTGCCCACCTTGAAACTGCTGGACGGCGTCATCGATATTTATCTTCCCGATTTAAAATACGCCCAAAATGACGTTGCACGTGAGTTTTCGCATATCAAGAATTATGTCGATCATTCCCGCTCCGCCGTTTTGGAGATGTACCGTCAGGTTGGGCCGTTGACTCTGAATGCTATTGTACCGGCCGAGCGGGGCTTGCTGGTCCGGCATCT
>JADFGI010000007.1 GCA_022567815.1 Nitrospinota bacterium | reverse complement strand
TTGCGAACCATTTCAATGGCTTGTTCCCCGGTTTCCGCCACAATTATTTCAATGCCAACGCTTGACAGGAATTTCGACAACACTTCCCTGTTTTCTACCACATCATCACAAACCAGCGCTTTCACATGGAATCCTGGAGCCAGGCCGATGACTTTTATATTTTTACCGGTGTGTTTTTTTACATCCGTTTGGGCTTTAGGCAGGTGCAGGGTGAAGAAAAAATTCGATCCTCTGCCGGGTTCCGATTCCAGTTTCAGATCGCTCTCCATCAACTGCAGTTGTTTCAGCGCGATCGCCAACCCAAGTCCGGTGCCGCCTTTTTTATGACCTGCCTCATCTTGTCTGAAAGCTTCAAAAATCTTGGATTGCGCTTTAAGAGGAATCCCTTCTCCAGTATCCATCACGGTGAACTGGTAATGGTGATTTTCCCGAATATCCAGCACCAGGGTGATTTCGCCGGAAGCGGTAAATTTCACCGCGTTGCCCAGCAGATTGGTCAATATCTGCCGCAATTTAACTTCATCTCCATGCACCAGGCAGGCATCTGTTGGAAGGCCCTGAACCTCGATGGCCAGGCCTTTTTTATCGCATCGGACCTTGAACATCTCGATGAGGCCAAGAACCATTTCTTTCAAATCAAAATCGTTTAGGATCAACTCCATATGTCCCGCCTCGATTTTGGAAAGATCCAGGATGTCGTTGATCAATTCCAAAAGATGGCTTCCACTCCTGTCGATGGTTTGCAAAGCCCGCCGTTGTTCTCCTACAATATTTTTTTCTTCCAGCAGAATTTGGGAAAAGCCCAGAATAGCGTTCAAGGGCGTCCGAATTTCGTGACTCATATTTGCGAGGAATGCGCTTTTGGTCTTGTTGGCGTCTTCAGCCTCTCTCTTTGCCGCTTCTGATACGAGCATGGCTTGCGCCAACTCCATTTCGCTTTCCATGCGTTGCATGAACTGTCCAAATTGACTGCCCATGTTCTCAAGGACATGGATCAAATCTTCGTCCGGGTCTGACAATTCTATTGAAAAAATCTCCATCACGCCCCAAAGTTTTGTTTCGGAAAAGACCGGGAATACAAATGCGCCATGAACCCCAACCTCTGCCGCCATAGAGGCTCTGGAAAAATTAGTGCTTATGACCACATCTTTAATCCAGCATGGTTTTGCACTATCCCAAACCTTTCCCGGCAATCCTACCCCTTTTTCAAAGTTTGTCGCAAAAGTGTGTTGCGAAAACTTTGCATAGGCTTCTTGACTAAACTCGTCTGAATGAGCGCCAAATCTGCAACGTAAAACATTGGACTCTGAGTCCACAGACCAATAAAAAGCCAAATCCCATGTTGGATGGTCCGTAAGCGTTTGCAGAATTTTAGAAACTCCTTCATCTATAGTCCTTGCTTCCGCCAGGATCTTGGTCAACTTATGTTGCATGTTTTTTCGAGATTGTTCTTGTTTTTTCTGGGTGATATCTCGAGCAATTCCCGTAAACAACCTGCGCCCTTCAATATTTATCTCACTTATGGAAATATCCATTGGAAAAGTGGTTCCGTTTTTTCGCAGACCTATAAACTCTCTATAAATACCCAGAATATTAACCTTTCTGGTAGCCATATATTGCGCCAGGTAGCCATCATGTTCGCTTTGATAGGGTTCTGGCATCAATATCTTTACATTTTTTCCTCTCACCTCAGTTTGCCTGTATCCGAACATCTTTTCAGCCGAGATGTTGAACTGATCGATGATTCCTTTTTCATCAATCGAAATGATCGCATCGACCGCGTTGTCAATAACAGCGTCGGTAAGCCTCTGATTTTCTTTAAGAGTTTCTCCCAATTGTTCTTTGGCAAGTTGTTCGCGAAGTTGTTTCGAACGGATGCAGACAGAAACAAACCAGCCAACTACCAATAGGGAGAATAGCGCTCCAAACAGACAGATCATATGATGTAGAGGAGAATAGGCTTCCACCACAGCAATTTCCGTGGTCACTCCAAACTTAAGGTTTGAAAGCCAAGTCCAGGCTCCGACAACGGGAACCCCCCGGTAATCGTTATAGCCTTCAACATCGATGCCGGAATTCCCCGCAATAGCACTGGTTACCATTTTGGTTAAAGGTTGTTTGTCTCTTGGGACGTTGGTTGTAAATCCTTCCAGCAAGTTTCCGCCAGGGTCTCGAATTTCTACGTTGAGGATGGCGTGCCTTTTAACTTCATCCGACAAAAGACCAATATTTACAAGATCCGAATCAAACCGGCTTTCCGATAGAAATTGTCCTGAAGAATTAAAAGCATACGTTTCTCCGGTTTCTCCAGAACGGCCAACCTTCAAAATACGGGTGAAATCCTGTTCCGGGCGAATGCGAAAAGAAAGAACAGCCATGATTTTTCCCTGCTCATCACGCACTGGAGCCGAAATAAACATGGTTGGCCAATCTTTTCTCCATACTCCTTGCAAGTCGGGTAACTCCACTCCAGCAATGAAGGGGAGAGAAACCACAGTTTCTCCAGACAGGGAGCGCCTTACAAAGTCGGAACGGGGCATAAGGGTTCTTTTCCCGATTGGCTCGTCTAATAAAGCGGCAACTTGCAAACCCGTCGTATCCATGACGACAAACCCGATCAGGCCCAGTCTTTTTGTCACAGGACCCAGTGTTTCCCTGAGAGATTGTAGTTCTTTGGACTGAAGTATCTTTTTCGTAATCCGCTCATTTTTTCCTTTGGATATTTGAAGCAGATCATGAATATCGTTACGAACCGCCTGATGGTTGGCCCAAACATCTGCTAGGGCTTGTTTTTCTTTAATCCACAATTGCAGGGCTTCCAGGCTGTTTTGATGCACCGCTTGAAGTTGATTAGCCAGGTTATTTTTAAAATCCCTTTGGATGAATTGGAAACCCAACCATCCCACCACAAAAATAATTAAGAGGATTAGAAAAGGTAATATAGTGTTTGTTAAAATGGGAGTTTTGTTCAGGACTATATTTGATTGGTTGGTGGGATTATCCATTGTACTGTTTTTTGTCCCTGAACTATGAGAGTTAAACCACCATGCATGGGCTAAATGTGAACAAGATTTTTGATCATGCACGCCATCCATTTCTTCTTGACGTTACCAATTTAAGAAGCGGGTGTTTTTTTGTATTTTTCGATGGTTCTTTATTGTAGTGTATTTTACCTTTAATGTAAATGTTTATTATATTGTCGAAGCATGAGATGACGGGTTGGCTGAAATTATCGATGGAAGCTCGCAACAACTTGTTTTCATTTGGTGATGGTTGAAAGTCTCTGCATTGCATTGATTGTTTTTTATGAGGTTGCAATGCCTCGAACGGAAAGCTACCATTAAAGGATGGAGAAAGATTTCGAACCTCTGAAAGCTCGCCTGCGCATTATTCGTGATCGGCTCGATCCCGATGAGCAAGCCTTTTTTGGCCCCCTCATAGAAAAATTTTCCGGGAGCACGTCTGAGTTTCAGCGCATCATGCGGGATCTGGGAAAGTTTGGGCCGAAAATCAGTGACGGGTCCATATTTGAAGTTTACCGGGAAGTCCAGCATCTCTTCGAAAAACCGCGTCACAAAAAATAACCAGCGTGACGCTGGACCCAATAATAACGTGCGATGGATTTTAGGTAGATTGAATCATGCTTCGAGTAGAATTTTTTACCCAGACATTTTCTCCAGGGCTCGTGAGCGAAGCGAACGTCAGCCCAACTTTTCCTCCCGTGTAACGGGTGAAAATTGAAGCGGTTCATATTGTGGTGCGTGGGCGGGTTCAGGGGGTTTGGTTTCGAGGAAGCGCCCAGGCACTCGCCGCCGATCTGGATCTTGCGGGTTGGGCCAGGAATTGCCCGGACGGAACCGTGGAAATTCATGTCGAAGGAGCCCGCGCAAAGCTGGATAAGTTCATCGAATGGTGTAAAAAAGGACCGCCTTCAGCAGATGTGACGGGGATTGATGTGACCCCGGTTGCCCCCAAGAAGATGGAAAAGTTTTTTATCCGGTAAATTCTGATCCCACCAGTGGGCCCCGCAACGCGGGGAGGAGATGCGGGGCAGGCGTTCGCTCCGCTCACGAGCCCCTGGGATTTTAGGGAAACTATTAGTTGTTCAAATCCTATCGTTGGGTCGCCCGACTGGTCGCACCTTAACACTGGGTCTGGTGTCACGCTAGCGCTTGCGGCGGGGCCATTCATTGGAGAACGATTGCGTGATTAAAATTGAAAACCTGGTAAAAAAGTATCAATCCATCCTTGCGGTGGATGGCCTGAATCTGGAAATCCCGAAAGGCCAGTTGTTCGGTTTTTTGGGTCCGAACGGAGCGGGAAAAACCACCACCATCAAACTGTTGATGGGTCTTTTGAAACCCTCCGGCGGTTCCATTTCCATTGGCGGCGTGAATATCCATGACGATCCTGTCCGCGCCAAAGCCATGGTGGGCTATATTCCCGATCGTCCGTACATTTACAACAAGCTGACGGGCATGGAGTACCTGGAGTTCATCGCTGATTTGTATTCCATGGAAAAACAGCTGGTTCGCTCCCGCGCCATGAAGTTCCTGGAATTTTTTGATCTGAAGGATTTTGCCCATGAATTGATCGAGGGCTATTCCCACGGCATGAAGCAAAAATTGATCATCTCCGGAGCCCTGATCCACGCGCCCAAAGTGGTCATCGTCGATGAACCCATGGTGGGGCTGGACCCGCGCGGCGCCAGGCAGGTGAAGGACCTTTTCCGCGATTTATGCAAGGAAGGAACCACGGTGTTTATGTCCACCCATTCCCTGGGAATCGCGGAAACCATGTGCCACCGCGTGGGCATCATTCTAAAGGGAAGGATGATCGCGATAGGATCGGTGGAGGATTTACGCCAAAAAGCCGAGCAGGATCACGGCGACCTGGAAGAAATATTCCTGAAACTCACCGGCGATAACGACATGCAATCCCTGGTCGATTCACTAAAAACCACCGGATAAGTGTTTTAGAGAACTCAGGGAGTTGCTTTCCGTAGCAGAACTTCCACGTCCAATTCTTCCATTCCCCGGCGCAGACGGACCGTGGCGTGGTCGCCGATATTGAAGGTTTGCAGTCGGGTGACCAGGTCATCGACGTTGAGGATTTTTTCGCCGCTCAATGCCAGCAGAACATCGCCTTTCAGGATACCGGCTTTTTCAGCGTTCGAGTTTTCTCCCACAAAGAGGACGCTGATTTCCGATTCACTTTCTTTGAGTTGAATCCCAAGTTTGACCTTGTTTTCCGGTAGGACCTTGTACTCCAGTCGCCAGGCGAAATCTCCGGCATAGAGGGGAATCGAAACATATTCGACGTCCATTTCCCGGTCTTTCAACTCCGGTGGCAGTTCCGTCACCGTAGGAAGGATGATTGAGTAGGCATGCGGGATTCTACGAAAAGCCCTCTTGGGGATGCCGAATCCGTATTGCACATGGAATCCTCCTGCAAGGACCACCAGTTTCCTGTCCGGATTATTTTTAAGGAATTCGGCCACTGTTTGGGCCATCGTCTCTTCCCAGAGCAGGAGCATTTGGTAGGGCTTTTTGAGGGCCTCCGCGTGATCTGCATGGCCGCCAAAAATGGACATTGAAAAGGTCTTGTGGTGAATGTCCGATTCGTCCATCTCGGGAAAACTTCCGGGACTGGCTTCCGTCCCTTCCTTGCGGAATTGGGATTCGGTCTCCTTGGAGGATTTAAGTCCAATGAGCGGAATGGAGTTTTCCTTGACGAAATCGAAAATTGGCTGATAGAGGTTGAATCCCGGTCCCCAGTTTTTGTGGAAGAGAGTTTTAAATTCGCTTTGCGGTAAATCTCCGTTGTGCCAACGGTCGAGGGCAGGCTGGGCCGACTGGCGGAACATTTCCATTCCCACAGTTATTTTTCCGGGAAACTTTTTGGCCAGCCGTTCGATAACCTCCAATTGAGCGCGGTGGGCTTCCAGGTTGTCGTGGGTTTCTCCGACATAAATGACGCGGGACCCAGAGACGATTTCGATCATCTGGTCCTTGGTCACCTGGATTCCGGTGGGAATATGTAGAATCTGGTCTATTTCCAATGCCTTTAAATTAATGTACGGGGAGCCGGAGTTGGGCACGGCATATTCCTCCGCCGAGCCCTTTTGAGTGGCAGAAAGCAACCAGATGAGAAACAGGGTTCCCAGAACGATTTTAATGGCCAAATGGACAGGTGTCCGGTTCATAATAATTTTTTGAAGGATTGCAGGGATTTTTAACACTGTTTCATTAATATACCTAATATTTTTGGCCAGTCAAACCGCCTGTTAACGGGTTTTCCGGGGAGGATTGATTTTTCAGCCATTTAGGCGTTGACTTCTAAAAAAAACCTCTTCATAATCTCTTGCTTGCTTAAAATTTAAGACTTCCGTCATGGGGTTTTTTGGTCTGGCCCAAAGTTTTCTTTTTTCTTTATTGAAAGAATGGACGGAATGAACGACTCCGCCGCAAGCGGACGGGGTACCTGCAAAGGTTTTCATTTAAAAGCCGTGGCAAGGCTACGGAGTATAAAACCCACTGGCGGGAATTAATAGTTTGTGACTGCATCTGTGGATGCTTTTGCAGGACAAATGCAACAATGGGAGGGGGGTAATATTTTTTGGAAGTAACAGTCTACCAAAATCAGGTTGAAAAAGCCTTGAAAGTGCTTAAGCGCCAAATGACGAAGGAAGGATTGCTTAAGGAATTAAAGCGACGACGGTTTTATGAAAAACCCTCTGTAAAGAAAAAGCGCAAGCAGAAAGAGGCTAAGAAGAAAAGAAAAGCGGCTCTAAAAAGACGAAGATCTTTTACTATGTAAAAAGAATGTCTGCAAGTTTGTGAAACGATGAAAAACCTCAGGGTTTTTCATCGTTTTTTTGTCTCAAAATTTCATAAAAAACCACAGCGCTTGCAGTGGCGGCGTTTAGAGAGCCCAGTTTCCCCTGCATGGGAATGTTGACCGTGAAATCGCATTTTTTCCGCAACAAGGGACGAATGCCCTTTTCCTCTCCCCCGATAATCAAAGCCACCGGCATATCGAATCGGAATTCATGGCACGGCGTTTTACCATTGGCATCCACACCCACCATCCAGAACCCTGCTTTTTTCAACAGTTCCAAAGTCTGAACGAGGTTGTTCACGCATGCGATGGGCATGGTTTCTACTGCGCCTGCTGAACATTTGGCAACGGTTTCCGTGAGCGAGGCGCTCCGCCGTTGAGGAATAATTATTCCCTGGATTCCAAGCGTCTCCGCCGCCCGAATGATGGCCCCCAGGTTTTGCGGATCCTGAATTCCGTCCAGCAGAGCCAGAGCCGGAGTGGGCGTGGCTTGAAAGGCTTGCCGGATCAAATCATTCAATTCGAGCGGTTTCCTGGAGGAAAAATATCCTATAATACTTTGGTGGGCATAGGCCCCGTATTTTTGCTGAAATTCCTTTGCGGGGAGGGTTTCAACTTTTACCCGGAGTGATCTGGCAAGCGACAAAACCGATTGGATTCTGGAGTTGGAAATTTTATCCTTGACGACGATTTTATGGCAGACCCGCTTCTCAGCTTTTAAAGCTTCCATGACGGGGTTGATCCCATATAAAACCGAGGGTTTTGTGTTATCCATTTTTTTATGATCCAGGCATTGGCTCTGTGCCGTTGAAAGTTCTATAACATCATGATATATTTACTGTTTACCTTCCCATAGCTGTTTGCGCATCTCTTGAAGTGAAAACGTCTTTTCCCGAAAACAATGACTGCTTTTGGCCTTGGCTTATGAAAAAATTTGTGCGCTATTGTAACGTTTTCCCAACCTCCTAAAAATTTTTTATGGCTGTTTCCAAAAAAAAGATCGCTCTCTATAGTCTTGCAAGTCTTGCAGGCATTTTGATTATTTTTGTCGCCATTGTCGGAACCCTTTACGTTAAATTCAGCGACCTGGAAAGATTCAAGGAAATGGCCGTGGAGCGGCTTGAGGGTCTGACGGGGAAAAAAGTGTCCATCGGGTCAGCGGAAATGGATTTCATCAAGGGGTTGAGCGTCAAACTTAAAGAAGTGACCATCGGCGGGGCCTATGAAGGAAAACCGAAATTCTACGCCAAAAGTTTATGGATGGTGATCAAACTGTTGCCTCTGCTGAATCAGCGTATTGAAATTAAAAAAATTCAGGTTGAGGGAGTCTATTTGCAATTGATTCGCGATCGTAAGGGCAGGTGGAACTTTGGCCGCCTGCCGCAATTGATCTCCCAGCCGGAGGAGGATGATTTTATCGAGGTCCTCAAAGGGAGTTTGATCAACAAACTGGAAATCAAAGGAGGGGAAATTCGCTTCATTGATTTTAAAACCTTTCCCCAAAAAACCCCCCCTCCGCTTCAGCTGAATAACGTTCATGTTTTAATCCAAAAGAAATTTTTGAAGATTCCTTATGAATTTCTTTTTCGAGGGGAAATCCTGAATCCCGACCGGCCCACGAAAATCGAAATTTCCGGTACCCTCGACAACCCAACGATGACGTGGGACCTGGCAGGGTTTTTCATAGACGGCAAAGTTAAAATTCAGGATCTGCCAATGGCCCGGTTTCGACCGTATTTTAAAAAGATAAACCCCGCCCTGTTTGGCGAAGGTCGGATGTCTTTGGAATCGAATTTTTCGGGCCGTTTGTCGGGAATCATGGAATCCAGCGGTAAGCTGAAATTTACTTCCCAAAAGGAAGTTTCCGGTCCGGTTCTTCGCGATCCATCCGTTCCGCATCGGGGTACCTTGGATTATGAAATCATCCTCAACAAGGACACGCTCAGGGTCAAGGAGATAAAAATGGTTTCCGATGCCTTCGGCTTCACAGCCAAGGGGACTCTGGGTAAATATTTTTCCAAAGATCCGTTGATTTCCTTCGATGTAAAAACCGGAGCGTTTCAAGTCAATAAAAGTGAAAGTTACCTGCCGCTGGAGATTATTCCCAAGGAATATCACCAATTGGTTCAAAAACAATTCAGAAACGGAACCTTTGAGATTGAATCCCTGAAATTCAAAGGCACTCTGTCCCAGCTAAAAAATCTGACGGTTGATGAGAATATCAAGCTTCTTACGGGCAAGGTGCGCATGAAGCACATGGATTGGCAGGACCCCTTGCCCCGGCTCAAGCATGTGACCGGTTCTTTCAGTTTGGAATCGGGAAACGGCGTCTTGAAAATCGAGAAGGCCCGTTTCCTGGGTCATCCCATTGCAAATGTACAGGGAACGATTAACAACGTGGTCGACCGACCGATTATAGATGTTTCCCTGGACAATAAAATTGAATTGGGTCAATTCCATCCAACCCTGATGAAAGCGCTGGAGGGTCACTCGTTCAGGGATTTCATCAGCATTTATAGTGAAATGTCCGGACCGGGCAGTGTTCGGATACATCTTGAAGGACCCTTGCTGGAGCCCGATAAACTGGCGTTGACGGGAAACATTTTCATGAGAGATGTTTCCTTATACCAGGAAGGAATCGGCCCGAGGATCGAACATTTGCAAGGCAAGATCGATTTCAATCTGATCCCTCCAGGGTCCGGGCCGGACAAAAAATCCTCGATTCCCATTATTGTGTTTGACAATTTTTCCGGTAATTTTGGCAAAAGCGCATTTTCCAAGGTGTTTGGCAAAGTTGTCATGGAAAACGACGTCCCCTTAAAGGAGATGGTCGGGACTTACAACCTGGATGTTGATGAGTTGCCGGCAATCATCTCGGACCTGGACCTGGAATATCCTTTCGATATTCTTCATCAGGGGACCCGGTACACCAGGGGGCGGGTGCAGGTGAATTTTAAATCGCTTGGCAATCCGATGGTCCCGGAAACTGTAAAAGACTGGGGCGAAATAGAGCTTCAGGACTTGTCTCTTCAATATGAAGATAAATATTGGCCTATGTCCAATCTTTCTGGAGTTATTGAATTTGGAGAAGGGCTCCTTCGCATGGTTGAGGTGAAGGGATGGTATGGAGATTCGCCGTTTCAGTTGGATGGCTATCTCACTCCTTATGCCCAAAATGGCCCTGAGTTTGAACTTGTGGTCAAATCTCCAAACTTCCATTCTTCAGGTTTGAAAAATATTCCTTTCCTGAAAAATTTAAAATATACCGGCACGATAAAAACCGAACTTAAAATAAAGGGGTCGATTCATGATTTGGAATTTGACCACAAGCTGGATTTGTCGCAGGCTTCCTACCAGTATAAAGATTTGTTCATCAAACCCAGAAACGCTTTTAACAATGTTGAACTCAAGGGTCGTTTTGATTCCAAAGAGGGGATTGTTGTAAGAAATATTGTTTACAATTTGGAAGAAAATAGAATCGTCGGGAAGGCAAATATCAAAAACCTGGATAACCCTGAATTTTTTGTCCAAATTATCTCCAAAAATTTTAAGACGGAATTGTTAGCAAAATTTCTAAAACCTTTCAGAATCAACCGAAAGGGCTCGGCGGATTTTAAAATTCAGGGGCGGGGAAATTTCAATCACCTGGAGAATTCCAGATTTAAAGGAATGATTAATCTTAAAAACCTGGAATTTCTTCCAGAGGATTACGATCAAGTTCTTACCTTGAACGCCGGGATTAAATTTGCTGGAAATACTTTCCAGATAAGCGGGGGCCGCCTGGCATCCGATTTATCCACGGTTCTTTTTGAGGGTATTTACCAACGAGGTCCCAAGCCGAATGTGAATATCAGGGTTTCTGGCAAACGCCTGGTGTTGGAAGAATTTCTTCCTTCGAAAAATGAAGGAGAGGCCAACCTGGTGAGTTTCCTGAACGAATCGGAACTGTTTTCCAAAGGAACCACTAATATTTCTTTTGATCTGGATAAGCTGGATTACAAGCGTTTGACCTTGAATATGGTTTCCGGAAACATTTCGATAGAGAAAAAGAAAATTAAAATTAATAAGCTGGATTTGGGAAAGGAGGGCAAGATTCGCGGGCGGGGAATGTTAGAGATGGGTGACTCCGATGGCTTGCGCTTCAAGGGGTTGATTCAGGCGGAAAAAATACCGGCGCAGGAATTTTTCTCTTTGTTCGGAAACACGTTTCAAAATGGGTTGACGGGTCAATTGAAAACCCTGGATATCCGGGTGAAAGGCCAGGGCAAAGGGTTGAAGGAAATTTGGAAATCCCTTATCGTCGAATCGTCCTTCGATTTTGGTTCCGGCCAGATTGACCACGGAAGATTAAAAACCGGAGCTCTGAGGCTGTTTGGTTTCCAGGAGGAGGCCGATGAATCCGCCGGAAAAACCCTGGAAGAAAGTTTTGCACCTTATGAACAAATTGCCGGGAAGTTTTCCCTGGTCAAAGGAATCGCATCTACGGAAAATTTTATCTATGAAGATAAAAAACGAAGAAGTTCTCTTGTCGGAACGTTTGACTTGAACAAGTATGAAATGGATACGATTTTGGGCGTTGCGCCACTCGCGGCCCTCGATAAATTCTTAACGAAAATTCCGGTGTTCGGGAAAATTCTCACCAGCGGCGATGAAGAAAGCCTGGTTAAAACTTACTTCACAGTAAAAGGAAAGTTCGATAAACCCGAAATAA
Organism: Nitrospinota bacterium; assembly: GCA_022567815.1. Lineage (GTDB taxonomy): Bacteria > Nitrospinota > Nitrospinia > Nitrospinales > VA-1 > JADFGI01. The sequence continues at coordinate 9,626 of JADFGI010000007.1, read as the reverse complement.
AAGCCATTCCCTTCACATCATTGACCAAAAAAGTGGTCGGCATTTTCCAAGGGTTCTGGCAAACCCCTAAATATATTTTAAACCCTCAAAGGGAAGAAACCAATTGACCTCCACAACGTGGGAGGAAGCTTGGGCCTGACGCTACGCGAGGCCCTGAAAATGTCTGGAGAAAAAATTCTGTATGAAGCAGGATTCCATCAGCCATCGGTCCATCGAACGTCGACACTGGGTCCAGCGTCACGCTGGCGGCGTGAGCAATTTCCCCCTCGCGGGAGCGAGCGTCACGCTGGCCCTTGGGTTCATGCCAATTCTTCATAGCAATGCCATTGCTAAATCGAGCGCTCTTAGTTTGACTTTTGCATAGGCCCCAAACCATGCCTGCCGCAAACGGAAATCCTGATTTTTGCCAAGATGGTGATCGACCGTATACGTCACTGCGTTCAGCAGGCCCCAGGCAGTCATTTGAGCGGTTTCCATAGCTTGCCCAGGAGCTTTTTCAATCGCTTCAATGGCTACCCTGGTTTTTTCCTCAGCGTGCTCTTCAATTTCTTTTTGACCGATAGAAGGCAAGTCCCTGGAAATTTCCGGCTGGAAGACATCAAACATATATCGGTTGGCTATTTGCCCGTCTACCTTTTTATTTGCCAGGCGTTTGGCTTCGGACGCAAAAGCTGAAATCGCTGTTCGACCTAGAGCGATGGTCTCTTTTGCTTTTTTATCAAGAGCCGGGTCAAATTTGGAATCCGTCAGGAAGATGTTTCCGAAGGTGGTCCTTGTTTTGATGGCTGTCTGGAGCATGTTGTTGCAAACCATCCGCATTGTCATGAACTGGATTTGAATCGAGTCCCTGGTCTCATTCCGGGAAGCGAGAAGTAGATAACCTTTCACCTTGTCTGCTTCTTCCAAGGTGAAATCCTCGTTCAACCGGGCAAGAGCCCAGACGATTCGTTCGTTTTCCAGGTTCCCGACGGTCTCTATTTTGGCGTCCCCAGCCTCGGCAAAAGCTTTGAAGAATCGGAACACTTTCTCGTTTTCGATGGACTTAAGCCTTTTGTTTTTGGAAACCTGGCGATCGATTTTCGCCTTGCCCCGCATCTCTCGGGCAGAAAGCTTGGCATCTACCTCCGCGCCAATTCCGTCCCAGGGTTTTTCATTCGTCCATGTCATCGTTTCGATTCTATAAGCCAGGCTTCATTAGCAGGTGGGTTTGGGTTCATCGGGATTGAATATTTACGACCTGAAAGTTTCCCGGTGTCTGGCTCAGGTGAGAGGCCATTACAGATGTTATTACGGCAATATCTTCGTCCATGTCTGAAGGTGCGGTTGGTTGAGCTTTGCGTGCGGGTTTGGGAGGAGGTTCTTCATACGGAAGGAGGCGAACCAGTATTTTAATGGTGAATATCAGAATTGTCAGAACAAGAAAAATGACACTTATGGCTATTCCTGAAACTGTGAAGGATGTGATGATATCGTCATTCATGGCATTTTCTCAGCGCTGGACCATCGATTGAACGACGGCTTCAATGGCCGCATGCGCTTCCGGTCCCGGAACGGTCGGGTCGCCAAATAAGGACAAAAAGACACCCGCCGCCACGGCGCTACCTATGACCCCTGCCACGTTGGGACCCATCGCATGCATCAACAGAAAATTCGTATGGTCTTCCTCGGCCCCTACTTTCTGGGAAACGCGGGCGGCCATGGGAACGGCGGAAACTCCCGCCGAGCCAATCAGGGGATTGACCTTGCCGCCTGTCAATTTGCACATGAGCTTTCCAAAAAGCACTCCCCCGGCAGTGGCCATGCAGAAAGCCAGCAAACCCAGAATAATAATTTTGATGGTTTCCAGTTTGAGGAAAGATTCCGCCGTCATGGAGGAGCCGACCGCCAGAGCGAGAAAAATCGTGACGATATTGATCAAATGAGTTTCCGAAGTTTCATGCAATCGGGCAGTGACGCCGCTTTCCCGAAACAGATTTCCCAGCATCAGCATGCCCAGCAGTGGGGTGACGGCCGGCAACATCAGACAACAAATGATAGTCACCAAAATCGGAAAGATGATTTTGACCTTTTTAGAAATTGGTTTCAACTGGGCCATTTTGATTTTTCGCTCACTGTGCGTGGTCAACCAGCGCATGATGGGTGGCTGAATCAATGGGACCAGAGACATGTAAGAATACGCGGCGACCGCAATGGGCGCCAGCAGGTGGGGGGCCAGTTTACTGGCTAAAAAAATGGAAGTGGGTCCATCGGCGCCGCCGATGATTCCTATGGCGCTGGCTTCCTTTAAGTCGAAACCCAGAAGCACGGCCCCGATCAGGGTGGTATAAACCCCGATTTGGGCGGCGGCCCCAAGCAGTAAAGTGGTTGGATTGGCAAGCAGAGGGCCGAAATCCGTGAGGGCGCCCACACCAAGAAAAATCAAGGGAGGTAAAATTTCATGTTTAATCCCCTGATAGAAAAAGTTCAGCAGGCCTCCGTCATCGGTGCTCATCATCATGCTCATCGGCAGATTGGCCATGAGACAACCGAATCCAATGGGCAGGAGCAGAAGCGGCTCGAATTTTTTCCAGATGGCAAGATAGAGCAAAACACAGGCGACGATCAGCATGACCACTTGTCCAGGGACTATGGCCGAAAACCCGGTCGATTCCAGTATTTGGATTGCGGCCCCTGAGAAAGTTAATTCCATTATCCTATGATGAGGAGTTCATCGCCGGTATTGATTTTATCCCCTTCCTTGACGGAGATAGACTGAATGACGCCGCTGGTGTGGGATTTTATCTCGGTTTCCATTTTCATGGATTCCAGAACAACCAGGGTATCGCCTGAATTGACAGAATCCCCCACTTTAACTTTCATGGAGAAGACCGAGCCTGGAAGCGGGGAGGTGACCACCTCTTTTGCAGGTCCGCTGGTGGGTGGCGCCGCCGCTAGACTTGGGGGGGCAGGTGCTGGAGCGGCCGTAGCAACCGCAGGCGCAGGGGAAGCGGGTAGTGCAGAACCTGCGGGCCCGACTTCAACCTGATAATCCCGGCCATTGACTTTTACGTTATACACGGCGTGAGCCGCCGGGGCCACCGCAGTTGCCGCTGGTGCTGGCGCTGGGGCGGCGGATTCCTGTGCCGGTTGGGAGGCCTTGCTCGCGGGAGCGGATTTCACCGGCATGGGATGATTGCGTGTTTCAAAAAATTTCAGCGCGACTTTGGGAAACATGGCGTAGGAAAGCCGGTCGTCTTCAGATGTGTATTCGTTTCCAAGTTCCGTGGTAACCGTTTTCCATTCTGGTTCCAGGAGGTCTGCCGGGCGGCAATCGATGGTTTTATCATCTTCGGTTACCTTGGCCAATAACCCCGGGTCCAGAGGGCCGGGGAGTTTGCCGTATTTTCCCAGTACAATTCCGCGCGTTTCCTTGGTGATGATTTTATAGCGTTCTCCAGTGAGAACGTTAAGCGTCGCCTGTGACCCGACGATCTGGCTGGCGGGCGTTACCAGGGGAGGGTAACCCATATCCTTTCGCACCCGGGGCACCTCTTCCAGAACTTGATCCAATTTGTCGATGGCGTTTTGTTCCCGGAGCTGGTTTTCCATATTGGAAATCATCCCCCCGGGAATTTGCGATTTGAGAATATTGATGTCCACTCCCTTGAAATCGCTCTCGAATTCGGCATAGTTTTTCCGAACTTCCTCGAAATAATCGGCAATTTCTTCCAGAATGCCCAGATCCAGGCCGGTATCATGAACAGTCCCTTGGAGGGCGGCCACCAGACTTTCCGTCGGATAATGCGAGGTTCCCATCGACAGGCTGGAGATGGCCGTGTCCACCATATCCACTCCGGCGTCTATGGCGCATTGAATGTTCATTCCAGCAAGCCCGGTGGTGGAATGCGTGTGCAAGTGAATGGGCAGTTTGATGTTCTTTTTGATTTCGGTGATCAGATCAAAAGTCACCTTGGGAGTCAGAAGGCCCGCCATGTCCTTGATGCATAGAATATCCGATCCCATATCCTCAAGCTGTATAGCCATTTGGACAAAAAGTTCAAGCCTGTGGACCGGACTGACGGTGTAGCTGATAGTCCCTTCAACAATTTTATTACATTTTTTTGCGGTGGATACTGCAGTTGCAATATTACGAAAATCATTCAGCGCGTCAAAGATCCGGAAGATATCCATGCCCTCGTCCGCCGAATGTTTGACAAAACGTTCAACGATATCATCGGCGTAATGCCGGTATCCCACACAGTTTTGCCCGCGTAGCAACATTTGGAAAGGCGTGTTGGGCATCTTCTGTTTGAGTTTTCGGAGACGGTCCCAGGGGTCTTCATTGAGAAAGCGGATGCAGGAGTCGAAAGTGGCTCCGCCCCACATTTCCAGAGAAAAATATCCGACCTGGTCAAGTTTTTCCGCAATGGGAAGCATGTCCTCTGTTCGCATTCGTGTCGCGAGCAGGGATTGATGGGCATCCCGCAAAACAACTTCAGTAATTTTTATTGGACGAGGTGACGCACCCATAAGGAATCCTTTAAGTTTTAAAGCGACATCTAATCATTCGACGTTTTCGGCATTTGCACCCGGCCACCCTTTGATAATAAAGGGTAGGCTCATGGCAATATGGAATGTTTCGAGGTGGCCCCAGAGCGATTCTGTTTTCTTTATTCCCACCAGTGGGTTTCATACCCCGTAGCTACTAGCCGTAGGGGCAACAGGCAATAATCGTTTGCCTTGATAATGTTTACCGGCAAAGAAAGATGTATCAATTCGGGTCCAGCGTCACGCTGGCTACGGCTTTTAAATGATAATCCTTGTCGGATACCCCGTCCGCTTGCGGCGGGGTCGTTCATTTACGTCATCGCGAGCCGCGATAAGCGGCGTGGCGACCCAGAGTCTCTGGATTGCTTCGTCACTATGTTCCTCGCAACGACGGGTTATGCAAAGGTCTCCTTTAAAAAGGGGGGAACCTGCTCCTCCTTCCATGAAGGGGGTCAGGGGAATTTTCCGGGACTCGTGAGCAACGCCAGCCTGGGGGCTGGAACCAATATTCACGTGCGATGGGTTTATGGCTGACTGTGAATCCTGCTTCGTGCTGAATATTTGGTCCAGCGCTACGCTGGCCCCGTGTAACGGGGCGGTTTTATTTTGGGCCGACTGCCAAGATTATACTACAATAGGTCAAACATCCATTCTCAGGATTTCACCAGTTTATTTTTTCGCTCAATCATTTTAATAAAATCATGCAAGACGCCAACGCCGTAGAAGCCAGCATCAAACATTCCATCAGCAAAAACGGTTTTCCCGAAAAAATCGTTCGGCTCCCGTTCAAACCGGTCTATCGAAGTTGCAAGTCCCATGAAACCTCCCTGACAGCTGTTTTGAAAAATCTGGCCGAGGAAGAAATTTTTGGAAAAATTCAGGGAGACTACATAGAGTTCCGGTCGCTGGAAACATTGCATCGCCAGACCGAAAAACCGGTTGAGGAAAATCCGCTTGATCTCTCTGGTTTGCAGGGAGATGCCGAGAGCGACTTGATGAAAGCCGCCCGGCAGCATATGGAAAATATGACCCCCGAGCAAAAAGAGGAAATTCAGAAGAAAGTGGATGATATGAGCGACGAGGAAAAAATGAATCTGATAAAGCTGGTCTCGCAACAGTTCAATCCTATTCCCCCTGAAACCCAATAACTCAAATCAGACTATGTTGATTTTTGCCAAAGACATTTCCAATAGAGATCACAAACATTCCCGCGAAGGCCAGGATCCGGAGTTAAAGGCCTACATGGAATACCAGCGGAAAATATTTCCCTATACCATCGTCCGGGCCGGGCTGGACCTGGCCTACAAGGAATTGGACGACATTCTTGTGTATCAGGACAACGACCATCAACCGCCGCCGGACTCCTCCCGTAAGGAATATCCCGCCGACATCCCGCAGTGGTATAAAACCCGTTTTCCATGGTCATCGGCGTTTCTTAAAATGGAAGACATGCATTTTGCCCTGGTCACGATGGTCAAGGCAATGGATTCATTTCGTACCGAGGAAGCTGTTAATTCCTACCATCTGGCTGTCCTGTATGACGCGGTGCACAACATCGTGGAAATTTATAATGGCCTTTTAAAGCAAAATGCCGATCAGGCCCGTGACATTCATTTGAGCAATAATATTGTCGTGAGCTTCGACGATTTCATCAACAATTACTGGCCGCATCTCGACTTCATGATTCTGTCACAACCTGATTTTCCCCACGCCGCCCGCATGTGGCGCAACCGGGAAATCGAGGATGAGATAAAAAATTTGATGGCGGACGGAATCGAACCTTTAAAAGCCCTGGAAACGATTGCGTCCACGTTTCATCTGCACGATACGACGTTGGCCATGCTGAGACGGGACCCCGTCAAGACGGATGATCTGACTCTGCATTCAAATATTCAAAAAACAGATACGTTTAGCGGACTGTACGAGGAAATATCCGAAAGTTCGACCGATGAAAAAATTTCGTTCATCGACGCGGAATACCAAAAGAGTTTTGAATTTGCGAGAGAGACAGGGATGCCCCTGGGCAACCTCGCCCAGACGGAATAGGGAGCTTTGCAAAGTATATATCCCCTCATCCCAGCTTTCTCCCCAGAGGGGAGAAGGGGTTTAAATCTTTTCGGTGATATGGAAAGGTCTCGATGGAATAGAGTATGGTTCCAAAAAAGGCAATTGAAGAATAGGTGGCTGAATTGAGGAATATATTGCATGTAGACATGGACGCGTTTTTCGTATCCGTGGAAGAAGTGCGGGACCCGTCGCTTAAGGGTAAGCCGGTGATTGTGGGCCAGATTACAGACGCACCTGAGTTATATGGTCAAAAAAGTTCGCAAGCAGAGTCTGCTTCGACCCATTCTCCTCCGGGCGTGGCCCGGTCCGTTACACGGACAGGAAATTTGTCAATGCCCATCAGGCAAACGGGATTCATCAACCCCATAACGCAAGGAAGCGCCCATTCCCCTTCGGGCGTGGCCCGGGGTGTGGTTGCGGCGGCGTCTTATGCGGCGCGTCGTTACGGTATCCATTCGGCGATGCCTCTTGCGCAGGCACGCAGGTTGTGTCCGCACGCGATTTTTTTAAGCGGATCGCATGGGATTTACGGCGAGTTTTCCAGGCGCATCTTCGCTTTGCTGGAAAAGTATTCGCCGCTGGTCGAGCCGATGTCTCTGGACGAAGCCTATATCGACCTTACGGGATGCGAGAAACTGCACGGACCGGTTTTGCAGACGGCGGAGAGAATCAGAAACGAGATCAAAGCGGAAGTGGGGATCAACGCTTCGATCGGCATCGCTTCCAACAAACTGCTGGCCAAGGTCGCATCGGCGTTTGTCAAACCCAACGGCATTCTCTGGATCGCTCCCGGAAAAGAAAAAAAGTTTCTGGAACCGCTTCCGGTGGGCCGCATTCCGGGCGTGGGTCCGAAAAGCGGTGAGCGGTTCAAACGCATGGGGATCAAAACCGTCGGCAACCTGGCGGCTCTTCCCAGAGAACTGCTTGAAGAAGTTTACGGAAAATGGGGGACAGGGCTTTATTTGAAATCCCGAGGCATCTGCACCAGCCAGGTGGTGGGGACAGAGGAGGACAGCCGGTCGATCAGCCGCGAAACCACGCTGGCAACGGATTCGCTGGACGCCCGGTTTCTGGAGTCCAAGCTCAGTTATATGGTGGAGAAGGCGGCGGCGCAACTCAGGGGATCGGGACTTTATGTCCGGTCGGTGACTTTGAAATTGCGCACCTCGGATTTTAAAACCGTGACCCGGTCGCACACTTTAAAGGAGCCGACTTTTGCAGACCATGTCATCTTTAACACTGCCGTGAAGCTGTTCAGAAAACTGTTCACCAGCCGAACGCGCGTGCGTTTGATCGGCATCTCTCTGTCTTCTCTTACCCGCAATCCCTGCGTGCAAACCGACTTGTTTCAGGAGACCAGCCACGAGCAGTGGGACCGTCTTTACCGGGGCATCGACCGGATAAGAAGCAAATACGGATTCCGCTCGATTCTCAAGGCAGGAAGTTTTTACAAAGAATAGAAATATCATTCCGCAAACCTTTTACGATGAGTTTTAACGATATGGATATTGAACAGGAGTTCCCGGTCACGGCGAAGCGGATTTTTTTCGATCACGCTAAGGTATCGCCGCTTCCCCGGTGCGTTTGCGACGCGGTGAACGCGTTCACAAAAGACGCCTGTGAGCACGGCACCAAGAACTATAAGGATTGGATGGCTGAAGCGGACCGGGTGCGCGGACGGTTTGCGCAACTCATCAACGCGGATGAAGATGAGGTGGCGTTCGTTAAAAATACTTCCGAGGGCATCTCCATCGTCGCTAACGGACTCGACTGGAAGGCAGGCGACAACGTGGTGATTCCGGACATCGAGTTTCCCGCCAACGTCTATCCATGGTGGAACCTGAAACGCCTGGGCGTTGAAACGCGCATGGTGAAAGCGCGGGACGGACGCGTCCTCTTCGACGACCTGGCCGCGCAGACCGATTCGCGCACGCGCATCGTCTCCGTCAGTTCCGTCGAGTGCAACAGCGGATTCAAAAACGATCTGGGCAGGATCGGCGCGTTTTGCAAGGAGCGCGGCATCCTGTTCTGCGTCGACGCCATTCAAAGCCTGGGCGCGTTGCCCATCGACGTCAAACGCGATCGGGTGAGTCCCTGAAATTGAGGCCAGCGGATCCGGAGCGCTGATGTCTATCGCCAGAAAGTAGCCACCCTCGCCATTGAATGCGTCGGGATTGTACGACACGAACACGCGCCCGATGTTGAACCCGGTCGGCAGACGCGTCGAGCCGGCTAACCCGGGTAGGTCCCGGAACCCGGTTTGGCCCGCGTCATTGAAAAAGCCCGGTAGCGGTGAGTTGTCCCGCCTCACGAATACGCCTCGAGTGAGCGTCACGCCGACCTTGATCGCGCCGAAGTCCGGGTCCGACGGCGGACCCTCCAAGGCCGGGTTGACGACGAAGTACTCCTGACTGTCGCCCGCGAAGTTGATGAACTCCATGATGTCACCATCGGGCGAGAACGACGTACCTGTAAACGGCGAGAGTTCCAACTGCGCTGGAGCTTGCGATGCCGTGCCTACCAGGGCACACGCGGCAAGAAACAAGCTCGAGAAGCGGACCATAGAGCAAACATTTCGTGAGTCTGGATTCATAACAGAAGTTCCCGATTCGTAAAGCCAAGCGCGGCACGCTCGTGCGCGCCGGCCGAAGTCCCAAAATCATCCTCTCCACACCTTGCACGCAGGTAGCAATCCCGCCACCTGTCACCATTTGCACTTCAGTTCACAATGCCCGGCCGGGGGAGGGGACATACGGAAAGACAACATTGCCTCGGAGCCGCCCCTTTTTGGCTCAACCAATACCCCCCGAAAACTACGCCCAGATTACCAATACGCTAGGGGGCGAAGCTCTCTATAGGACCCCCTAGTTTACCACGGCAGAACGTGGTGTCAACAAATTAAAGGCGACTTGGGCCGGAAAAAACAACCTCGGCTATGGTACTCCATGCCCTTGAAGCCGGATCTACCGGAACACCTCGACACTGGCTGAAGCGGGGGGGCAAAAGGCCAACGCGGCCATACATCCCGTACG
>JADFGI010000257.1 GCA_022567815.1 Nitrospinota bacterium | reverse complement strand
AAAAGGAAATCACTGATCGTAAAAACCCCATCGTACGTTAATATTGGGTCCAGCGTAACGCTGGCCTTCACTGTTTCTGTCCCTGACAAGAACATTTATAAAAATGGGAGCATGCATCCACTCAGTATTGCTGGTCATGCGATGAATGTCCTCCATGACCGTGTCCCTTATTATGGTCATTAAGATGTCCCCTATCGTGAGACCGGTGATTGTTATGTCCTGAATACCCTTTTCCATTGTAATAATAACCGCGGTAAGGTTTCAGATAGTAGTTTCGATAAGGTCTATAGTAGGGCTTATAGTAAGGTTTATAATAGGGTCGGTAATAATTGAACCGGAACCCTCCGTAGCCATAACCAAAACGATGACTCCGGTGGCCTCCGAAACGGTGGCTCCGGTAATGGTGGCCTCCGGATCTGTGGCCCCCGTAACGCCGGGTGACCAGTTTTACAGTCACGCCGTCTTCCGCCTGGAACCCGTTAAGATTATAACTGGCGGATGCTAAATTGGCATCCCGGTTTTTGGACTGAGCAAATGCATTGGTGTTTGCTGAAAACACAAATAAAATCGCCGTTAAAGTAAAGAATATCTTTTTCATAGCGAGTCCTCCTGCATACATTATAAATTTCCCAGTTAGCAATTAGCACTTTACTTTTTGCCGTCCGGGTTTTATAATAATAAATGCATATAAAAATATTGTCAATAATATAATTAAAAGTTTTTCTAAAATTTTTTACTCGCTTGGAATCGGATTATAACGGTTTAATTTTAAAGGGAATTCATTGATAATGGGTAAGGATACACATAAGAATACCTTTAATAATAAATCTAACATTTATTGTAAATATGTAATAAATCTGTTACATTCAAGCGATTTTTTTTGAGGGTAGGATAACATGAAGCTCAAATATACCAGTGACCAACGAATAGAGTACCTGAACATGATCGACCATGTGGGGCGGAACTGGCTCAACGTGTTCCGGGGCGACCCGGAATTTTATTCCGCCGCCTATTGGGATTTATTAACGCGGATATGGAAAAGCACCCGGCCGGTTCGAAAAACCGATGCATTGAAATTCATGATCGGTATCAAGAGCGCCCAAACGGCAGGCAAATATCTGGAAAACGCCATCGAGCAGGATTTTATCCGGGAACAGGAAAACCCGAAAGACGCCCGCTCCAAACTGGTTTCCCTGTCTCCGGAAATGAGAGCAAGGCTGGATTCGTTTTTTGATTTGGCGGTCGGCGAAGTTCTAACAGCGTCTAATAAAATGGAGGAATCAGGGCTCCCGGTAGAAACGTCCTGACCTGTTCTTACCAGTGCTTATAGCCCTTACCTGTTCAGGCTGTCTCCTGGTTCTTTTCAAATAAAGAACCTGTCCGTGTTTTTAAAAACAAATCCAAAGGAACCTCTTCCTGTTTCAAAAAACCCTGGGCCGGAAGGTCGCCCTCGGAAACCATTTCCAGCACCGCACATACCGAAGCCGAAGTGGTCCACGATATTGCTTTCCATATTGCTCCGGCAATTTCCCTGGGATAATAACTGCGTACCAATTCATCGCGAAAGAGGTTGTCCTCTTTCCAACCTTCCACGGCGGCATGGATGTACACCACATCGTCGTTCACCGGGGGTTTTGCGTTCACCAGAATTTTACCCGCAAGCTCACGTTTTTCCTTCATAAAAAGTTCGTTGAAGAAAAACCGCATCAATTGGCAATGTCCGGGATAACGGATGGTTTTGTAATTGAGATGCTCGACCCTGTTATCGAAGGTTTCGCACATGGTTCCCAATCCGCCGGAGGTGGTGAAGGCTTCCAATTGAACGCCTTCAATGACGATGGTTTCGAGGTCTTCCATCGGCGGAATTTTTGCTCTTTTCCCATCTTTGATGACTTCGCAATCGTTCAGGTATTCGTTGACCACCCCCGCCGGGGACCAGTTGAAGGCATAGCCCAGCATGCCACGAGGATGCTGGGGCAGCGCCCCGACGCGCAATTCAACACTGCGCAGGGATTCAAAGGATTTTGTCAAATCCGCACCGACGATTCCCACAAACCCCGGCGCCAAACCACACTGCGGCGCCATGACGGCTTTCGCGGTCTCGGAAAGTTTCCGGATTTCCGCAGTGGTTGAAATATCTTCTGTCAGGTCGAAATAGTGGCATCCCGCCGCGTGCGCTATTCGGGCTACGGAAAGATTCTTATGCCAGGGCAGGCAGGTCACCACCGCCTGGTTATTTTCTAAATGCCTGCGCACGACCTCAACGTCTTCCACATTGCCGACGACTGATTTGAAAGGAAGTCCGGGATGGGCGTCTCTATCCAACCCCGTGACTCGGTAGCCATGCTCGTTCAGGAGATGAGCCACAAGAGCGCCGACTTTTCCCAAGCCAATAACGAGAACAGTGTTGATCTTTTTCTGCATGGGGTTCCTTTCTGAATGTTCATGACCATGACATGCCATCCTGATAACAATAGTCTTTATTTTTTCCTGGGACAATAGACTTTCGATGTTTTCAGGTTCGAACTTTTCTTTTCTATACAAGCCGAACGAAAGCAAGGCAGAACCAATCAGAATCAATACCAGCCATTTAAACGCAATATAATCGCCGATAAAATCAACAGCCTCACGAACCGAAGTCTGGAAAATGGCGGACAATACGTCCGGCGTTATTTGAACTTTAAAAGTGTAAAAGTAAATTAAATAAACAATGGGAATTGAATAAAATACGAGGCAAAGGATAAATACAAATGTAGGGGCAATAAATCGCAATCTCTTACTCGCTTTCTGAAAAGAAAGGGCGAACAAAAATGAGATCCCCACGGAAAGCATCATATAGACGATCAGTCCTTTGGAAGAAATGGAGCCGTAGGTAATTTTTTCTGTATAGATGTAAAGCCAAAAAATAAAAAAAACGTTTAAAGCGATGAGGGAATGTTTTTCCCATGTAAATAGGTTAATAAAGCGGTCCATGAAAATGCGGTAAAGGCCAGTGCTTTATATTTCAGGCTTTCATGGGGTTGCATGATCAGGATTGGCAGGAGTGTCGAAATCAGGGCAAACAAAAAAACAGGCGAACCCGTCTTTGACCAAGCCCTGATGTTTTTGAAAACCAAATTTTTCATAATTGTCTATACGAAAAAAAACATGACAAATCGTAGACCACTGGAACCCTGAAAATCGCGATTTTACTTGAGATCATTCCTTTAGTTTACCGTCATATTAATACAGGTGATCCCCGATTAATTCTGAAATTGGTTTTTTTGGAACGGAGAAATTCTTTCGGGACAGGGATAAAAAAAAGGGTTGAGAAGAAACCTTCTCAACCCTTTTTAATAATTGTACGGTGCGACAGAATGAAAAATGTTCGAACCCAAACCAGAAACCCTCTCCCGTCGCAAGCAAGTTGCCCCCCGCCCCACTACGTGGGGAGGAAGCTTGGGCCTGACCCCGTTACACGGGGAGGAAGCTTGGGCCTGACGCTACGCGAGGCCCTGAAAACATACAAGGGAGACTGGAGAATCAGGCTATGCTACTTTCTTCCTTCGCCTCCCGTTGACCTTCCGTTGAATCAGATGCTCTGAATTCCAAGTGTTCCATATTAAAGTAAGGCCGTTTTCCACCTGCCACTTCTCGTCGGTTTCGATGAGCATCGCCCCCACCAACCGGTCGCATGAGGCCCGGTTGGGGAACACGCCAACCACCCGGCTCCGCCGCTTGATTTCTTTCATCAGCCTCTCCAGCATATTGGTGGAGGTCAATCTGCGCCGGTGGTATTCCGGAAACGCCAATACCGTCAGGCAATCCTCCAAACCCTACCGGATCATCCTCGATACCCTGGGATAAGGTCTGTCCCATTTGGCAGCCATCTCTTGGCCACGCAGAAGGCATTCGGTGCGTTCGCCGGGAGCAAAGACCGCGCTCAGGTCAGCTATCAACCCTTTAATGACTTTCCATGAAACTTTGCGGCCCATCTCGCGTTTGAGGAACCCACAGGCTCAGCTCGCCCACACGGGTTTTCAGGAACCTGGGCTTGGCTCCGTTGCGGTAACCCCGGCGGCCCGGAGCTTTCCGCTCATGCGGCAAAGCCCCCACATGAGCCGTCACCTCTTCGCCCATCACCTGACCCAACAACAACTCCAGCAACCCCTTTTTACAGAAATTATTTTACGTAACCAAGTTGGTTCCAGGGGAGAAAAGCCAAACTGCCTTCCCTTTTATTTTGGTGATAAAATCGTTGCATTCCCTTTGCAGGTTCGCGACGGGATTTCCATATCCTGTCTAATAGACCCCTTTGTATATGGTGGGAGTTCTTTCATCGGAGAGAATTTCCTCGCAAATCTTAGAGATGGGCCTGGGTTTCTGCTCTTTGCTGAGGCGCAGGGTATTTGGACTTTCCAAACCCAGGCGCTGGTTCCTAAAAACCGTAAAAAGGAAAGCACAATATGGACAACCGGAAAGAGCTCTCAATCCTGATCATCGACGGGGATTGCCAATTATCGGTGAACATTCTCAGGTGCCTGGCGCCGATTCCCGATTTGAAGGTGCATGTCCTCTCCAGCGTGCCGAATTCGAAAGCCCGCTTTAGCACTACCCACAGGATTTTCAAAACTACATTTCGTTTCGCAAACAATATGACCGAAAATCTGGAAATCAACTACCGACCGTTGGGTGAATTAACCCCATACATAGGCAATGCCAGGACGCATAGCGACGAACAAATCGACCAGGTAGCCGCAAGCATAAAGGAGTTCGGTTTTACTAATCCGATCCTGTTGGACGGTGACAATTCAATCATCGCCGGCCACGGTAGATTGCTTGCCGCAAAGAAAATCGGGATGAACCAA
>JADFGI010000256.1 GCA_022567815.1 Nitrospinota bacterium | reverse complement strand
AGGAATGTGGTTTGTTGCAGGTCCATTGGCATAAAACTGGCGACGAACTTTAAATACAGAGTCCGGAAATCTTTAAGCCAGCGTAGCGCTGGACCAAAAACTCAGGACACACTTCTCCGTTTCTTCCCAATCGGCATAAATTGAATTTTGCTTGAGTGAAATTCAACTTGTGTTCGCTGGTTTTTTATGGGAAGTATCTCCTAAATCAGGATTAATGCGATTTGGGTTGGTGATTTCCCGGAGTGGGGATTTTCATGAAAAGGAGTTTCAGCTTTAGGGAAATGGAATCTTCTATTCCCAGAGAGGTGTGGCCCGTCATTTTTTTCCACAGCGACCGGAGAATGCCCGCAACGAAGGTCAGGCGGTAAATAAAACGTAAAATAAGGTTCCAGGTGAAGGAGTAATATTTGCAATAGAAATACAGGTTGCTCTTATACGTTTCGATGATCACTTTTTCTCTTATTTCGGGTTGGTGGGTGCTTTGGCCTAACAGGTGTTTTACGCGAGTTTCCGGGTAATAACAGATTTTGTGTCCCAGACGGCGGGCGCGACGACAGAAATCGTCTTCCTCGTTGTATAAAAAGTAGTTTTCATCGAGGAGGCCTGTGGATTCAAAAAGCTGTCTGCGAATGACAAAGCAGGAACCGCCGATGACTTCCACTTCCCTGGGTTCCAGGACGCCCATTTTTTTAAATTCGCTTGCGGGATCATATTGGCCGAGAATTTTTAATATTGCATCCCCGGCGGTGTCTTCCCATAAGCGCATGGGGCAGGGCTCGCCGTGGGGGTCGAGAATCTCCGGGCTCAAAATGACGAACTCAGGATGGTCATCGAGATAGCGGATGATTTTGGCAAAACAGTTTTCCGTCAACAGGGTATCGCTGTTGAGCAACACGGCGTACCTGCCGCAGGAAATTCTGAGGCCCTGGTTATTTCCAGCTGAGAACCCCCTGTTATCCTTGTTCTCAATAAGCGTGACTTGCGGGAAGGCTTCCTTAATGGCTTGCTGACTGCCATCGGTTGAATGATTGTCAACCACCAGTGTCTCAAATGAAATCCCCTTTGTGTGGGCATCGATCGATTTTATGCAGTCGAGGACGATATCCCGCGTGTTGAAATTGACGATGACGATGGACAGATCCAACGTCGGGGATTGCGGAAACTGGAAGGGGGGCGGGTTCGTCGTCAAAAGGTTGTCCTTGAATATTGCCAACCTTTTTTTAAGGGGTTGGTTTATAGTCCAGATTAAATTTCTCCATACCTTATCATGGATTGGCGCTATTGCTTTCCCAAGGCTAATTAGAGAAAATGGGATGGTCGTGCAGGTTTATTCCCACCAGTGGGTTTTATACCCCTGTGGCTTGCCACGGTTTTTAAATGACAATCTTTGTCGGATATCCCGTCCGCTGGCGGCGAGGTCGTTCATTAAATAAGGAGTTTATTGATGCTGGATGATTTTAAAAAAGAGTGCGAGGATTCCCGTCGGAAGATCGACCTTTTAAGGGGGTATCTTTGACGTCGATCATAATTTAAAGGAGATTGAAGCCCTGGATGAACAAGTGGTTCAGCCGGGATTTTGGGACGATAAGGAAACAGCGCAAAAGGTACAGCAGAAACGATCGCAATTACAAAGGGCGGTGACCACCTGGAGCGATCTGAATAAGGAGTGCGAAGACCTTGGAGCTATGATCGAACTGGCGGAAGAGGATGAGGATGAATCATTAATTGCTGAAATGAAATCCGCAGGGACCGAGCTTAAGGAAAAGGTCGCGCAAGCAGAAGTGAAGGCAATGTTGTCCGGGAAAAGCGATTTCAACAACGCCCTCATGACCATCAACTCTGGAGCCGGGGGAACGGAATCGCAGGATTGGGCACAAATGCTTCTCAGAATGTACACCCGATGGGCGGAACGCAACGGGTATAAATCCGAAATCCTGGATTTGCAATATGGGGAGGAGGCAGGGATTAAAAGCGCCACCATCAATTTCACAGGGGACTATGCTTTTGGCTACCTGAGATCCGAAGTTGGCGTACACCGGCTGGTTCGTATTTCCCCTTTCGACTCCAATAAACGCCGCCATACTTCATTTGCTTCGGTATTTGTTTATCCGGAAGTTGAGGATGAAATCGATATCGAAATCAAGGAGGATGACCTCAAGATTGATGTTTACCGCGCCTCGGGACCGGGCGGGCAGGGCGTCAATACCACCGATTCGGCGGTTCGCCTGACGCACGTGCCTTCAGGGATCACCGTTCAATGCCAGAACGAACGGTCGCAGTTTAAAAATAAGGCGTCTGCCATGAAGGTGTTGAAGTCGCGGCTGTATGAATTTGAAATGGAAAAGCAAGATGAAGAAAAACGGTCGCTGGAGAAACATAAGAAAAAAATCGAATGGGGCAGTCAGATTCGTTCCTACGTCCTGCACCCGTACCGCATGGCCAAGGACCTTAGAACCAATGTCGAAATGGGGAATGTGGACGCGGTTCTTGACGGCGACCTGGGTTCCTTCATCCAGGCTTTTTTGATGCAAAGCAAGAGCCAGGGAGTCGAGGAATAAAGAGATGAAACCGATCATTCACCCCCGGTTAACCAATGATGTATTTGGCGACCCCGGTCTTCTGGTGCAATTTCTTTATGAAAAACGCGTTCTCCTGTTCGACCTTGGGGATATCTCCACCATCCCCAACGGCATGCTCTTGAAGATCACGGACGTTTTTGTCAGCCACACGCACATCGACCATTTTATCGGTTTCGATCACCTTCTGCGCATCGTTTTTGGACGGGGAAAAACACTGCGCCTGTATGGGCCGGATAACTTTATCGCCAACGTGGAAGGAAAACTGGCCGGGTTCACCTGGAATCTTGTCGATAAGTATAACGAGTCCATTAATCTGGAAGTCGTGGAGGTTCATGAAGATCATTTGCGCCGGGCGCGGTTTCGAGCCATCGACAAATTTAAACGGAGCGATGAAAACCGGGAACCTTTTGTCAATGGCCTTTTGCTTGAGGAACCTTCATTCTCCGTTCATACAGCCATCCTGGAGCATCGCGTCCCCTGCCTTGGGTTTGCCTTGAAGGAGATGTTTCACGTCAATGTCCGAAAAGACCGGCTGGAAGCCTCGAAATTCTCCAGCGGTCCCTGGCTGAATGAGCTGAAGCAATTCATCTTTGAAGGTAAGCCGGATGATTTTATTGTCCGCATCCCGGTCAATGGGGGGAAGGAGAGCAAAGAGATGGCTCTGGGGCCGTTGAAAGAGGATTTGATCTTCATTTCTCCGGGGCAAAAGATCGCTTACGTGACCGATACGGTGTACAACGAGGAAAACAAAACCCGGATCGTGGACTTGATTTCAGAGGCGGACATTTTTTTCTGTGAATCGCCTTTTCTCGCGGAAGAAGAAGAGCGGGGCGCGGAAAGGCGGCATTTGACCTCCCGGCAGGCGGGCCTGCTTGCGGGCGAAGCGGGTGTCAAACAACTGCGGACCTTTCATTTTTCGCCGAAACACAAGGGGCGTGAGTCTCAATTGCGCAAGGAAGCGCAGGACGCGTTTTGCGAAGTGCGGAAAGCGAAAGAAATTTCTTCACGTTAGGGCATCTCTAAAAATGGTTTTGGGCCAGCGAGTTGCCCGGCAGAAATTTATCGAATGATTAGAGATCCTCTTTAAAATTCCTGAAAAATTTTAAACTCAACTTGGGACCGGATGCTTCTCCTTGATTTTGGGGCATTATGGATTCTAACCTACCTGCTGGCCGGGATGCTGAAGGTGATTCCATCCGTCGGCGAGAAGGTTGCGCTCGCCTTTGCCTGGGCGCTTGGTTTAAAAAGCCTGATTATTTTTGCGTTGGTGGCTTTGGGGATGACGCAGAGTATTTGGATCCAGACGGGGGTGAGCCTTGGCGCTCTCGCTGTTGCGGGAATCCTTCGCTGCAGGCAGTCCTCAAATTCCCTTTCTCCTTCGTGTATCGCGGAAAAAAAATCCCGCCTCTTTGTGATGATGGTCGTCATCCTGGGAGTCCTGTTTTGTTTTAGTTTGGCAAATGCATTCTTTTTCCCGATCACGGAAGCGGATGGAATTTGGTATCACGTCCGGGGAATGGTTTTTTTTCATGAAGCCAGCTTCGATTCGCAGACGATAGTTTCCCAGTTCCGGCAATACCCACCTTTTGTGCCGTTGCTGTTCGCTTATTTGATGTCGTTCAATGTAGAACATGTAAAGTTATTTGCCCCATTCATTTATTTATGTCTGCTGGTTATTTTTTATTGCCGGGTTTTAGCAGTCACAAAAAATCAAAAGATCGCCACTGCGTTTACCCTCGTCCTGGGAACCACGCCCTTGTTCTGGTGGCACAGTTTTCTGCCTTTTTTGGATCTGACCACCGGTTTTTATTATTCCGCTGGCGCCATGTATTGGTTTTTCCTGATCCAGAATATTTGTAACGGGAAAGCGGAAGGCCAGCCATCAAATCCCTGTTCATGGGCTTTTCTCAGCGGAACATTATTTGGGCTTGCGGCCTGGAGCCGATTGGAATTTCTTCTTTACAACGCGATTCCCATTTTAATTTTAATTTATGTTCTGGATCGCAACAGCACTATCAGCAAAAAGGAAAAAAATAAAATCCTGCTGTGCCTGGCTGTTCCTCTACTGCTTTTCTCCACCCTGTGGTTTTTGACGCTTGCAGGTTTTGATTCGTCCCTGGAAAGGCGGGTCCTTGCCGTTGGTTTGGCAGGAATGGGGATGTGGTTCATGGTACTGGTAAATTTAAAATGGAATTTTCATCTAAAAAAAACGCAATTGATCGGGATGGGAATTTTGGCGGTTGTTCTTTATTTGGGTTTGATGCTCGTGGGAGGTCCTCAATCGGT
>JADFGI010000255.1 GCA_022567815.1 Nitrospinota bacterium | reverse complement strand
GTGGATCCCGTGGGTCTGGGGCCGGGTGAGTATCAGGGGACGATTACCATCGTGAGCCTCTCGGACTGCGAGGGCAATGCGGGCGGCGACCAGCCGAACCCCAATATACTGACGGTGACCCTGAACCTACTTCCCACCAACGACGCCGATGATGATGGTGTGCCCGACGACGAGGACAATTGTGTGGACACCCCCAATGCCGACCAACTGAACAGCGATGGGGATCTTCTGGGTGACGCCTGCGATAACTGTCCGACTACAGACAATCAGGATCAAGCCGACGGCGATGAAGACCTTGTCGGCGACGTCTGCGACAACTGCGTGGACATTCAAAACACGGACCAAGCCAACAGCGACGCGGACACCTTGGGTGATGCGTGCGACAACTGCCCAGCAGCGGACAATGAGGATCAAGCCGACGCCGACAGTGACGGAGTTGGCGATGCCTGCGACCTCTGTCCCGATGATCCCGCGAAGATTGATCCGGGGCAGTGCGGCTGCGGCAATAACGACGATGATGCCGACAACGACGGCATCATTCAAAATAATGAAGTGGTGACATTTGCCACAGGGAATAACTTCAGCTCTGCGGATGAAACTTTTAATATCGACCCTTACTTTGACCGGGATGGTGATGGAGCGGTCGATGGGACGGAAACCGCTACTTTCCCAATCTCCATGACATTAACCGGTCCGCCTTTTAAAATTTATAAAATTATTCCCGATAATTCGGGAACAGGAATCACACGGCATGTAATGGCACGGAATATTGATAACCTGATCATCCGCTATTATGACAAAAATAATAACCCGCTTCCGACAACGGTTACTTTGGATGTCAACGGACTTGCCATCCCTCCCTATGATTTTTCTGGTGTTCCGTCGGAACTGAATGATATTCGAAAAGTTGATATTGAAGTGCTTGCCCGGACCAATGACGAGAATCCAAGGGCTTACGCTTTATACAGTGGAAACTATGTGATTGGAAGTGTGGCCGAACAGGCTGTGGGTGCTTCCTACAGCGATGGTTATCACCGGGAAACATTTACCGCCAACCAGTCCCCGCGAAATCTAGTGCTTGCTCCCTGGGGAAAAATGGACGTGGTGGCTAACCCCTTTTCGATTAATTGCCCTACTTCTTCGACAGCAGTAACGGCCACACTGGTTGATGCCGTAGGCGACCCTGTCCCTGCGGGGATCAGCATAACCTTTGTGGCTTCGGGTGGGGCGACTGTGTCTCCGGCAATCAATACAACCAATTCTTTTGGAGAGGCGACAACCACGTTGTCTTATGATTGGGCTTCTCCCAGTGCAAGCATTACAGTGTCCGCCAATTCGCTTATCACTGCTAATGGTCAGCAATTCCCTGTCTTCAGTGCCAGCACGGCCAACTTCCAATCCGGTACCGGAATATTTACGGACAACTTCAACGACGGAAACAGTGACGGCTGGACCGAGGTCGGAGTGACCAATTGGAATGTGGCGGCAGGTCAATACAGGACGGCCTCGAATGGAAACGGTATTTCCGTCAACGGTTGCGACCCCTGGCAGAATTACGAGATGCTAATGGAAACTCAGAGAAATGGGTCGCTGGGAACCGGGGAATACACGGGAATGATCCTTCGGTATCAAAACCCAAACCAATTTTACATGGCAAGGGTTTTCTGCACGGATTGCACAGGAGGAAATCCGGCGACTCATATTTATAATCTTCAGCTCGTTAAATTTGACAGCGTGGAAACGGTTCTGATCACCAGCGCTCCCATCACGTTTGACAACAATACCCCTTACATTCTCAAAGCCAACGTGGATGCAGATAATCTGAACATGAAGATCTGGGAGAGTGGCGATGTCGAACCTGGAGTATGGGATATCACCACAACGGACCCTGATTACACTCAGGGACAGGTTGGGTTGACCACAACCAAGAATGTGAGCACGTTTGATAACGTGGCGGTCAATCCCCTTTAATCCTTTCTGCATCAGGTTTTGCGGAAACCGATCTCGAATTTTCCGAAACACCCACCAATAAGATTGCAAGGTTCTTGTATGTCAGGGAACAGATGAGCATTTCAGGAACCTTGACAATTGTCTACAATTGCCCCGGAGTGACTTCCTCACTTAATGCTGGTTAGCAGGGAGTGACAGCGAAGAGTGAAGAGTTGCTTTTGTTTCCAACCTGAAATTTTTTTGTAGGCCTTCCGTACTTGTAATAATCTTTGTGAAGATTTAGAATAAGAAACATCTTTCGTATCGATGCAGTTGCGAATGATACGCCTGCGTTTTTTCTGAACCTTCAAACGACCGATCGTTGTCGCTTATCCTAAAAAAACTTTTTTTTAAAACGTAAAGGAAACCGTCATGGTCGCCAAGAGTTATAAGAATTTTATCGGTGGGGAGTGGAAAGCATCGTCCGGTGGAGAAACTTTTGAAAACGTCAATCCCGCAAACCTCAAGGAAGTGGTCGGACGATTTCAGCAGTCCACGTTGAAAGACGTGAATGAAGCGGTCTCAGCCGCCGCGTCCGCGCTTCCCGGTTGGAAAAAAACTCCCGCTCCCAAAAGGGGGGAGATCTTGTTTCGTGTCGCCGAGCATCTTGTTAAACACAAAGAGGCCCTGGCGCAGGACATGACGCGGGAGATGGGCAAGGTCATCAAGGAAACACGGGGCGATGTCCAGGAAGCCATCGACATGGGTTATTTCGCCGCCGGCGAAGGCCGCAGGCTTGGAGGCGAAACGGTGCCTTCGGAATTGACCGATAAGTTTTGCATGTCGGTGCGCATGCCGGTCGGCGTCATCGCCGCCATCACTCCCTGGAATTTCCCCCTGGCCATCCCTTCGTGGAAATTATTCCCCGCTTTGATCGCCGGCAATACCGTGGTCATCAAACCCGCCAGCGACACACCGCTTTCGGTCTATCATTTTATGAAGGTTTTGGAAGAGGCGGGACTGCCTCCCGGAGTGGTCAATTATGTCACCGGGTCAGGAACGGGAACCGGTACGCCTCTGCTCGATCATCCGAAAGTGGATCTGGTGTCGTTCACCGGTTCCACCGACACCGGCAGTCTGGTCGCGCAACATTGCGCCCGACAGATGAAACAATATTCCCTGGAAATGGGAGGCAAGAACGCCATCCTGGTGATGGATGACGCCGACCTGAATCTTGCTGTCGAAGGCGTCGTCTGGGGCGCGTTTGGCACCACGGGACAACGCTGCACGGCCTGTAGCCGGGTGATCGTTCATAAAAAAATTCTTAAAAAGTTTACCAGCCTTCTGGTCAAGAGGACGAAAGAACTCAAACTGGGAGATGGCCTGGATAAGAAAACCGACGTGGGCCCTCTGATCAATGGAGAGCAAA
Source organism: Nitrospinota bacterium (assembly GCA_022567815.1). Classification (GTDB taxonomy): domain Bacteria; phylum Nitrospinota; class Nitrospinia; order Nitrospinales; family VA-1; genus JADFGI01. The sequence goes on along the minus strand of JADFGI010000255.1, from coordinate 1,517 downwards.
GAGAGAAAGTAAACGGCTATTGTAAAATTGGCGTCGATGAAGGAGCCCAATTGCTCATTGGAGGTGGAGCGCATCGTGCCGGAGGCTGTAGCAAAGGAGTCTTTTTCAAGCCGACGATCTTTGGCGACGTGGCTCCTAAAATGCGTATCGCACAGGAAGAAATTTTTGGTCCGGTATTGAGTGTAATTTCCTGCAGGAGCCTCGACCACGGAATCAAGATCATCAACGATTCCGCTTTCGGATTGTCCTCGTCGATTTACACTCAGGATGTGAACCGGGCCTTCAGGGCCATTGAATTTTTGGACACGGGGATCACCTACATTAATTCCTCGACCATTGGCGCGGAAATTCAGCTCCCCTTTGGCGGCACTAAAGGGACCGGAAACGGCCACCGCGAAGCGGGAACCGCCGCTCTGGAAACTTTTACTGAATGGAAGTCGGTTTACGTTGATTACAGCGGTAAACTCCAAAAAGCCCAAATAGACGATTAAATTTTACCCCGTCATTGTGGAATTTTTCAATTACAAACGTTTTTTCACCGATGATATTAAAATTTTCCCCAAACCTTCTAATGTGTAACCCTTCCTGAAAGGCGGACTATTTGAGAATCAGTGTGTTGGCCAGTGGCAGCGCAGGAAATTCGGTTTATATTGAAACAGACAGCCATAAAATTTTATTGGATGCCGGATTGAGTGAAAAAAAATTAAGCGCACGGCTTGCCAGTATTGGGCGCGAGGCAAAAGATTTGGATGCGGTGTTTGTCACCCACGAGCATTCGGACCACGTCAGCGGGATCGGACCTCTGGTACGGAAACACAATATTCGGCTATTCACCACTGCAGGGACTCTTCATAAAATTAAAAGCCGTATCGGGCGAATCCCCGCCTGGAGTGCTATTTGTTCCGAAGAACCGGTGGCCATTGGGGACATGGTGGTGGAACCGTATGCCACGCCCCACGATGCCGAAGAGTCGGTGGCTTTTGTCATCCGTTGCGGGAATACAAAAATCGGCCATGCAACCGACCTGGGAAAGGTGACGCCGTTTGTCCGCGAAAAATTAAAAAAGTCCACCGCCCTGCTGGTGGAAGCCAACCATGATATCAATATGCTGGAGGTTGGACCCTATCCCTGGCCATTGAAGCAAAGGATCAAAAGTGATGTTGGCCACCTATCCAATGAGGCCTGCGGTGAATTGCTGGCGGATGCCAATCATGACGGCCTGCAATTGGTGGTGTTGATGCACTTGAGCGATACCAATAACCTTGCGGAGCTGGCCACCCTGACCGCAGAACAGGCGTTGGGGCAAAGGGCCTCGCAAATCAAAATGGTCCTGGCTCAACAAGACCGGCCCACCGAACTGCTTTCCGTAAACGCCCCGCCACGCGGGGAGACCCCACTACGCGGGGAGGAAAAGCCTGCTACGCCCCTTACAGGGGAGGAAAAGCCTGCTTCGCAGGAGGGCTGACGTTCGCTCCGCTCACGAGCCCTAAAAAGCTATAAATCCAATGCACGTTAAT
>JADFGI010000006.1 GCA_022567815.1 Nitrospinota bacterium | reverse complement strand
TGGATTTTTCCAAAGCCATCATAGGGGTTTTTGCAGAGTTAGAAAAGAAAATTTAAGGAACAGGTCAATTCCCTATTTCTCCGGTAATTTGACTACATTTTGACTACATCACTGGTGTACGAGTCAAATATTGGAAATTTCCCATTAAAAATTTACCACTTAGACAAACGGGTTTTTTGAGTCCACTCAAATGCCTGATATAAATAGTCGTCCCTGAAAAACAGGGTTTTTCAGGGACGACTAATTGGTGATGAAGGACTTAAATTTCTCCAAGATAATCTTGATCCAATGACGGACTTTTCTATTCTTGAAAAATCTATACGTAAAAAGAATGAACCGGCGATCCTTAAATCCCGAAAACCATATTACTGGGATGCTTATAATTTATTGAATACATTTATTCAGGCAGGTACGGTTCAAGGTCAACCTCTAGGCAAAAAACAATCAGCCTGTCTTTGAGACTTACTTCAGACCATTTGAGATTTACAACATTCGCTTTCCTTAAACCCGTATTCTTAGCCAATAGCACAAGGGGTCGGACCCATTCGGTCAAGAGACTGAATATCTCTGAGAATTCCTTTTCAGAGAAATATTTGACCCGCTTGTATTCCTTTTCCCGCTTGATCTTGCTAACAGGATTTTCTCTGCACCATCCCCAAAGCTTATAGGCTTAATTAAATGTCCACTAATAACGAGGAAGATCAGTGTCTACTGCACAGTCAGGGTTCGACCAATCCTTGAAATTTTGTAGTTCCCGGATAGTAAAAAAAGTCAAATTCCGCTATTTCACCCTAGATTGTGTTACCCCCTCATTGCGTCAATCCCCGTTATTGCCTTACCAAGAATCAGAGTGTGGATGGAGTCGGTCCCCTCGTAAGTAAAAACGCTTTCCAGATTCAACATGTGGCGAATGGTGTTATATTCCAAACTGATTCCAGACGCTCCTAAAATGTCTCGAGCTTTTCTAGCGACATCCAGAGCCATCCTCACATTATTCCGTTTTGCCATTGAAATTTTGGAGTGGTCCGCAGATCCTTTTTCCATCAAACGTCCTAACTGATAGCACATGAGCTGACCGCCGGTAATGCCGGTGATCATGTCGGCTAATTTTTCCTGAACCAGTTGAAAAGAGGCGATCGGCCTGTCAAACATAATGCGGATTTTGGAGTACTCGAGGGCTTCCTGATAACAGGCCGCCGCGGCACCTAAAACCCCCCAGGCGATTCCATAACGGGCTTGGTTCAGACAGGATAAGGCGGAACCCAGACCATCCGTCTTTATCAAGAGATTTTCACAGGGAATTCGACAATCGTTCAAATGGATTTCTCCGGTGTCGGAAGCTCGCATGGAAAATTTATGATGGATGGGTTGAACGATGATTCCTGGAATTCCCTTTTCAACGATAAACCCACGGATGGTTCCATCGAGGTAACCCCAGATAACTGACAGGTCGGCGATTCCCGCATTGGTGATCCACATTTTGGACCCGTTTAAAACATAGGAATTGCCATCCTTGACCGCGTGGGTCTTCATTCCGGCAGGATCCGACCCGTAGTCCGGTTCGGTCAGGCCAAAACATCCCACTTTTTCACCACTGATCAGGTCGGGCAGCCATCGGTCCCTCTGGTCCTGGGAACCGAACCGGTCAATTGGATAAATCACCAGGTTGTTTTGAACGGAAACGAAACTTCGAATCGCACTGTCGCCCCGCTCCAGTTCCTGCATCATCAGGCCGTAGGCCATGGGTCCCAGCCCTGCACCCCCATGAGTTTGCAAGCTGGCCCCCAGGATGGCTTCTTCACTCAGCTTTTTGATAATCCCATCAGGGAACTTGCCTTGTTCAAAGCAATCCCTGATAAAAGGCAGAATTTCCTGGTCCACAAACTGGGCTGTGCTTTTTCTGACCAGTTTTTCTTCGTCAGTCAGGAAACTTTCGATATCATAAAAATCCACAGAAGGCATCCATTTCCTCCTCGACCATGAATTTACCGCTGTCCTCTGATACCTGAATAACCCATCTTTCCAGGGACAACGTAGGGAGATTCATGAAATTTTGATCATCGCTTAGAGAAGCCTCTCAATTTTACTTGACCCCTTACCCCTTTTCTTCCTAAGTTCGCTCTTTCAATGAGAAAACCTATTTCATTCCAGACACCACTTCCATTTTATTGAAGATCTCCGTCATTTCTTCTTTAGTGTAAGCCCTTAAGGTTGTAGTGGTCACATTCCCCAAAGTTCCCAATTCAAAAAGTAATGCAGAAACCGATTTTTCATCCTCGGCTTCCACTATATTAACCACATCATATTCTCCCATCAGCCAAAAGATATCCCTTACTTTTACTCCAAACTTTTCCGCAATTTCCATGAATCGTTCTGAGCGGGTAGTGGTCTGCTTAAGATTTTTAATTCCTTGTGGCGTGAATTTACTCATAATTAGAAATTTCTTCATGGTCCCGCCCTCCATTTGAATCGTTAACTATTATCCTCCTAATTATTAAGGGTCCCTTATAGAAGATCGTTTATTCCCTCTTTTTATTCTCTTTCAGCGACACTATAGGGTCTCAATTAGTACGTTATAGGGGGAAATACGGGGGAAACGGGTATGCCAGGCGTTCTAAAATTTGTGAGGCAATTTGATGGGAAGGTCCTCCTATATTTCAACCACCGTTTTGTACTCTCCGACCTCCACTTTCAGACCATTGCCTCTACTTCTGGAACGCGGGACCGTAAAGGTCCCATTTTGGGTCAGCTTCAACATGCTTTGGAAATTGCAATACTGGTCATCTGGATAGATCGCACACGAAGCGCTCACCTTTTGAATCAATTCAGTTTTTTTAAAGGGAACCGGTTCTGGATTCACATAAAAACTTTGCAACTTTTTTTTTGTGAGTGGAACAAGACCCTCTTTGACTTTTTGATAGGTGTTGCATAGAAATCCTTGCTTGAATATTTTTGTTTTAACCGTGTAATGGATCAGGTTTGCCGCAGAACCTTCCGCACCATTGCCGAAGTTTGCGGGACACAGAATCGCATCGGACTCAAGGGCGCTTCTTTCGAACAATTGCAGGACATAAAGATCAGAACAAATAAAAAAGATTACTCTGTAAATTTTACCGTTTTGCCTTAGAGTCACCTTGTTTAATCGCGGGTAGGGAGCCACGTTTATTTTCGGGGAGTGGAAGTCGAGATGATTCATTTCAAAAGACTGGGGCGTGATTTTGGCCTGCGGTGAATGGATCTTCCCCGTCCGGGAAAAAATGAACAATGCATTGTAATTTGTTTTTAACCGGGCACCGGGCAAGTCCAACCCAGGGTGATTGAGTGTCGTGATGATTGTAATTTTTTTTTCGAAAGCCCTCTGCGTTAAGACCTGGTAGGCTTTTCGCGACCCTTCCGCTGTATAGGCTCCAAATTCTGGAAAGAGAAGAGTTTCTCCAGGCAGAGCGGAAACACTCTGATCGAGGATTTCCTTGAGCTGGTTTTCTTCTCCAGACATACCAAAGGTTTTCAGAGTAATTTTTAAGGGCATAAATAAGTGTTCAATTCCCCATATATATTGGAATTGTTTCAAGGGGATTATCCGAAAGAATCGATTTCATCCCGGCACGTCTATCCTGGGTTTTCATTAATTCATCGCATAGTCCGACTTCTTCAAAAGCCATATCCCTTATCCCTTGCTCATCTTGCCAGTTTATCGTTTCATATTTGTTGACCAGATCAAAAACGGCTTTTGCGGCGGCGGGAGCTATTGGCTTGCCTAAATTCTCTAACTCATCGCGTATGTATTGTTTAACCTCGTCCTGTTTTATTTGACCCTCGGAGGTCTTATTTTTTTTCAGTATTAGAGACACCTTCCCAAGCAAATTTTGGTATCGGCTGGTATTGGTCCGCGTGATAATAATTTTGTCGAGCGTTTGTCTGTCTACCAGATCGCGAATTTCGCATGGTGATCTGACCGAAACGGCGGTTGCTATTTCCAGAGCTTGTTCAAAAATTGAATTAGGTGGAGAAATTGCATGAATCAAGCCCGCTTCCAACATTTGTCGAGCACCAATTGGGTCGCCCGTAGCGGTCAGGTAAAGAGTGTTTATTTTTGTCGAACGGAGGAGGACATTTAAAATGCCATCCCATCCTGGAATGATGCCCAGGTTGCTCTCTGAAAATTGAATTGTTGTTTCCGGAGTGCAAACACAGTATTGGGCCATCAACGGCCACTCGACCGACCCTCCAAAACGCTTTCCGTTCATAATGGAGACCGTCCTTTTTTTTCTGGAGAGTTCCTTGATTTTTAAATCCAGCAGGGCGCCCGCCATTAAATAATCGTGGACTTGTTTGGAGTCGATCTCTCCCGCAAAAAGTCTGATGTCAGCACCGGCGTGAATTTTACCCGTTGACCCACAAAATATAATGAAGGTCACACTTTCCTCTAAAGCAATGTCGCCCACGGCTCGATCTACTTCCGCTAAAACTTCGAAAGGAATGGTATTGACTTTTTTGTCCGGGCTTACGATTTTTAGCAGGATGCCTTTTTTCCCATTGTGTTCAACCTGAGAGGCGCTTGCATATTTTCCTGACAGTATTTCAGACATGGCTATAGAGTATCTCCAACAATTAATATTTTTTGGGATGCCCTATAAACCCTTTGCGGATTTATATTTTTTAATTTCCATATGAGCGATCGTGTTTTCCAACACTTCGGGAACGGCCTCTCCAAAATAGTACAGCCAACTATCCAGGTAATGCTTCATGGCCCGGTTTTCTTTTACAACTGAGCTTGCTCCCCAACTTTTAATGAGGTAGTCGCAGGATTTTTGAGCAATCAGGGATGCCTTGAGTTTTGCATTATTTGAAGCGATCACATAACTCCATAATAAATTTTGATTATCCGGGTCTAAATCAAACTGCTCTTTCAGCCAGGCGGCCCGCAACGTCATATCGCGCGCTGCGTTGATCTCCATGGACAATTCGGCTATCCTGGCTTTGGTTCGGTCATATTCGATTAAATGCTTTTGCCCGGCTTTTTTTCCTTCTACCGCATTCTCTAAAAATTCCTCAAAGGCTCGCTGGGCCAACCCCGTTGCCAAAGCGGCGATTGTAATTCGTCCTGAATTTAACATTCTGATGGCATAACGCATGCCTTCTCCGACGTTTCCAACTCGATTCTGCATTGGAATTTCGACATCCTTTAAAACCAACTCCCCCAAAGAAGAGTTTTCGACGACACGTTTTTCGAAGACCTGACCGACTCTGAATCCTGGAGTTTCCCGCTCAACCAGAAATAAAGAAATCCCGTTTGAGTTATCATCAGAGGTTCGGGCGAAGATGGCATACACATTTGCAGTTTCCGCATTGGTGATCCAAAATTTGCTCCCATTGAGAATGTAGCCGTTGCCATTGGAGTTAGAGACCGCCCGGGTCGTCATTTCCTGCATGATGTTGGACCCGGATGCGGAAACCTCGGTCAAACAAAATGCGGCCAGCTTTTCTCCAAAGATAATTTGTTTGAGGGTGGCCAAACAATAATCCGATAAATCACCGGCTTCATGGTTAAATCGTAAACCTTCGCACACGGTGTTCGAGATGGCGTAACGAACCCCTATGCTTGGAGAAGCCTTTCCCAGTGTTTCGAGAAAACAGATAAATAATGGGTAAGGAAGACCGAGGCCTCCTAATTCCTCAGAAAAAGTCATTCCCACCAGTCCTGATTCGACAATCTGTTGATACACTTCCTCTGGAATTTTCTGCTGGCTTTTTATTTCATTGATGCTTTGTTCAATCGTCTCCCAATCAAAACGGTTCTTATCCTTCAAAATGGATTTGATTTCGGAGAGTGGGTTTTTGGCACGGTGAACCTCTGTGTCCAGTTCAGCAGGTAAAACCTTTTTTTCTACGAAGGTTCCAAAAGATTCCAGCATTTCCAGATAAGTTTTGTCGTTATAAAGCATCTGGAGCCATTCTTTTTGCCCTGGGGTTATGTAACTCATGGATCACTCCATTTTCAAATAACGTTCCAAGTCATGGTTGACCTTTTGCGGTTTATTTTGTTTCCAAAGATAAAACCCCACTCCACACTTGTTTCCGTAGAGGCCTGCTTCGACCATCCGGGTCAATAAAGGGGCGGGTTTAAATCGTTCCCCTAATTCGTTCTCCAAAACGGAAAGAATGTGATGGGTGGTATCGTTTCCAATTAAATCCGATAAGACCAATGGGCCCATGGAATGATTCAGGCAATGCATTGCGCCTTTGTCTACATCTTCTATTGTTGAGGTCCCTTCTCCCACAATGGTTATGGCTTCATTGATGAAAGGCATCAGCATTCGATTGATCACGAAACCGGCCCGGTCCGAAGAATAGATGGGTTCTTTTAATAGATTTCGAACAAATTTCTGAGTTTTATAGTAGGTGTCTTCAGATGTTTTCAAACCCCGTATGATCTCCACTCCATGCATTAAAGGAACAGGATTCATGAAATGCAGACCAATGACATTTTCGGGATGACTCGTATTGGAAGCAATTTCTGTAATTGGAATGGAGGAGGTATTCGAAGCCAATATCGTCTGGCCACCGCAGTGAGTACTCAGTTGTTTGAACAATTTGTTTTTTTCTTCACGGTCTTCAATGATCGCTTCGATGATGAGGAAGGAATCTTGCAGTCCCTCCAGGGTGTCTATATGGGAAATTCTTGAAATTGAGGCCCGAGCCGATTCCTGAGAGAGCTCTCCCTTGCTTACCAGGCGCTCCAGGTTTTTCTTTATAGTGACCAGGCCACCTTGGATTTTTTCCGGGTCGCTGTCGTACAAAACCACCTGGAAACCGTTTTGAGCCGCGATTTGAGCTATACCGCAACCCATGGTTCCCGTTCCGATCACAGCTATTTTGTTCTCTATCATAATAGTTTTTTTCATTTAAAAATTTTTCTGCACCCGATAGTTTTTGCTTTCGACATAACCCGAAGGAAACTTTTCAACAGCAGTTCCCAGAAGAACCCACATGACGTCACTTGCATTTGATGCCGGGTTTTTTCTGAAAACGGGTCGGACATCATCTCCCTTTTTCAGCTTCTTATAATCTTCTGAATGAACCATTCCCGCCACCAACGTATCCAATTCCGTATTTTCATCATCCGGTAAAACGGCTTTGATCCAGGCAACCGTTACTGGAAGTTGATCCATGAAGCTGATGCCGGCAAGATCGACCGCAGTGGAAAACGTTTCCACAATAAAACGGGTGTCTCCCGGCAGTTCCTGCCAATGGGTTGGCGCGTAACATTCGGGACAATCAGCCCTGGGAACCTGAAAGCGCAAGGGTTTTAGATCATCATGATCTTCGGCTTTATCACAGATGGTATAAAGGAGCCGGGCATGTTCTCTCCCCATGATTCCCCGAATATAGGGAGACATTCCACCATAACTTTTTTTGTATTTGATATGGACTTCACGTTGAACAATCACCACATCTGTGCGTGCGTGTCGATAGGCTTTGTCCTGACGATTTAAGATCGTGTCTTTTACCGGCATATCTACCAACCCCTTTCCACCGTGGTGACGGTGATATCGCTTCCCGTGCCTGCGTGGCTATGGAACAGAGCTGTTTTAGGATCGGGGACCTGCAATTCGGGATGCCCATATTTTTCTTCAATCTTTCCCTGCATTTGCCAGAGCACGTCCACCGCCTGGGTGTTTCCCGTTGACCCCACTCCATGCATCTGTCCGATCAATCCTCCCGATGGATTTATGTACAATCCGTTTTCGCCACCGATTTTAGGATTGATGGGAACTCTGCCATTTTCCACAGGCAACTCATTAAATAGTTTGGCGGAATGACCATAAGGCACCATGCCCAGATCTTCCATGGTTTGAATGACGGAAATGACAAAGGCGTCATGAATTTCGATCAGATCAAAAACCTCCAGCGGTTTTTTATGAATCCCGGCCATTTCATAGGCTTTTTTCGCCGCCCATCTTCCTGCCCGGAAGGAATGCAGACCCGGATATTCCAGTTCTTCATATAATTTAAGGTATTCGGGGTCCTCTTTTTCATGAGGGAGCATTAACTCCTCCTTCAATAGTCCTCCCGGGGTTCTTTGCCTTTCACCGGTTCGCATGCAATCCGTTCCATTGCCCAATCCGGTGACAAAAACCGGTTTGTCAGTCAAGCTTCTTGCCAGATCCTCACAAGCGACTATGATGGCGGAAGCTCCATCTGTCATCAAACAACAATCCAATCGGTAGGAAGGGGTGGCAACGATCCCCGACCGGGTCACATCCTCTATGTTGATAAAACCACTGGTAGAAGACGTGGCATAAGGGTTTTCATGAGAGGTTTGAGCCCTTCGGTTATACTGGGCATTGTTACGCATCATGACCGCTATTTTGGAGAAGGCATCGCGAATCTCTTCCCCGGTCACTGTTTTGCCGACAAAAGTATCCAGATAGGCCTGAGCCATTGCGGCGTAATAGAGTGGATAGTATCCGCCATTGGGAAAGTCGGTGACCGTGTCGGAGGCCAGGGCGATGAATTCGTTTCCCTGAAAGGTATCTACCTCGGACATCTTTTCATAGCCAACCGCTATGACAATATCGGCCCGGCCGGAGGCTATTTTTTCTACGGCCGCCTGGACACCCAATCCGCCGGTAGCTCCTCCTCCCACAATGCGATAGGACTCTACAGGATTGAATCCCAAATAATCACGGGTCAGGGCTTCGCCCAGGAGCTGGCCCGCAAAATGGTCTGCAAAATGAGTGATGATCACCCCCCCGCGTTCTCGAAGGAGCTTTCGGAATTCTTTTGGCTTTAGACCCAAATCACCTACCGCTTCTTTCACGGCTTGCATGGCCATTTCATAAAACATCAAATCCGGGTTGGCCTTGGCGAAATAGTTTACTTTTCCGCCGGAAATAAGAGCGACTTTTCTGTTTAACGACCCGGCCATAACGACTCCAATCTACAGACAGTTTTAAGGGGCGGTCTCATAGTCCAGATTGAATTTTTCCAAGTGTTGTTATTTTTACTCCATTATTGAATATGGTCCCAAAAGAAAAAAATTGCCAATCGCCCCTTAAGATATTTCCAGGAACTCTCAGCTTATGTCCAATGAGGCTTAATGAACGACCTTGCCGCAAGCGGACTAGGTATCCTTATCGTAAGGGATATCTTTTAAAAGCTGAGGCAAGCCACGGGGTATAACACCCACTTGTGGGAATTAAAAAATTTTAATGTTTTAGGTCATGCCTGAAAATTAACTTAATTTCATTAATGCGAAAACGTTTGTAATAAGCCGTGTTTGTGGTGTGAGGATAAGCCTTATTCTCAAATAAACTTGAAACTTGAAAAATGAAGCCTAAATTTAATTGTGTTGGGGAAAATAAAAAATCATCGCAAGACTCAGGCTATGTACACAATATTCAAAAGAGATATATTTATATTTCCTCAGGATGAGGGGCCTCCTAAACGATAGAGATGCCCTCATGAAATTCCGGCATACAAAAAATAATGAATTATAAGCATTCTTTGGATAAAAAAATCCAATCAAGCTCGGTGCCCTTTCCCGTTTATCGTGAAAGGAAAAAACTGACTCTGGAAGAGGAGCGTTATCTCTCTGTTGAGCGGCCCATTCATTTAACGGGAATCCAGGCTCTCATCAGACTTCCATTCGATAACCTGCGACTTCTAAAGAAGATTTATCCCGAGAAAAAATTTGCCTATTTCATTTCAGGTTATGAAGGCAGTCCTTTGGGCGGATTGGATATCAATTTAAGGAAAATATATCCCCTTCTGAAGGATTGGAAAATTATCCATGTCCCGGCAGGAAATGAAGAAGCCGGTGCAAACATGATGTGGGGAAGCCAGCTCCATCGGTTGTTCGGTCCTTCCAAAGTGGATGGCGTCATCGGTGCCTGGTACGGGAAAGGTCCGGGCGTTCGAAGAATCTCGGATGTTCAGGATCATCTGCAAATGGCGGGGTTGGATAAATTTTGCGCCGCTTATTTCATGAGTGGCGACGACCATACGAGCAAAAGCAGTACGACCCCTCACCAGACAGACCTGATCCATTTTGCCAATCATGTACCTACGGCTTACCCTGGTAATATCCAGGAAATCCTGCAGATGGGTAAAAGAATTGTTCTGGCCTCTATGATTGCCGGATTGGGCATAAATTTAAAAGTTGAAACCTTTGTTTGCGATGGGTCTCAGGAATTCATCCTGGACTCTGAAGAGGATTTGGACTTAAAGGAGAAATTTTTACAATTTACTCGGGACCATACAGATTACAAAAGGCATTTTAACCCGATTTTGCTCAAGCCTCGAGTCCTGATCAATGAGGAGGAGTTGTTTTATTCCAAGCTACCGTTGATACAGGAAATTTCCCGTGAGTTCGGTTTCGATATCTGGAAGAACAAGCATTTGAAATCCGATTTTGGTATCGTCGCCACCGGGAAAAGCTATTACGATCTTTTGGGAGCTTTGAAGCAGTTACACATTTCGGAAAATGAAGTTGAAATATATAAACCAATGATTATCTGGCCCCCGGATATAAAGTCTTTTCGGGAGTTTGTAAATAATAAAAGAGAAATCATCGTTATCGAGGAGAAACAATCCTTCTACGAGAACCACATCAAAAATGAACTGTTCAACGACGCCCACAAACCCCTTATCGTCGGTAAATATGATGAATTCAATAAAACTCTTTTCCGGCAAAACGCTAACCTGGATACGGATATAATCACCCGAATCCTGGGCAAACGTTTGGCCCGCAGGGAACCTTTTCGAGACAGAAAAATTGAAAAGGTTCTTGAAATTAAAGAAAAATTTGAACATGTTACCAGCCCCATAAATATTAAACGGCCCCCGGCTTATTGTTCTGGTTGCCAACATCGTACCGCTCTTGAAATTGCGGGGCATAATGTTTTGGAGGGAACGGTTCAGTCCATAATAGTTAAAAATAAGGACCTGGATGGAAACCCGGTTTCTATTGAGATCACTCCCAAGCATCTTATGGGCATAGGAATAGGGTGTTCTACGATGTCTATCATCGATAGCCTCGTCAGTAATCGGGCGGTAGTGGTGGGTCCCATGGAGAGCGAAGGTTTATTGTGGATGGGTGCATCCGCCTTCAGTTATCGAATGCATGCGGATCAGGGATGCGGTGACGGGACTTATTTTCACTCCGCGCGTCTTAATATCTCCTTCATCCGCGATGCCATCGAACATTTGAAAACGCATTACGACATTGATGACACCCATCAAACCATGTTGTATGTGGATAACAATGTTGTGGCGATGACAGGCGGACAACGCCCGGTTGGGCAGGACGACCCAGAGACGGCGATTGCCAATATACAAAAAGAAGGGATCAAGCATATCGCGGTCGTTGCGGAATATCCCGAAGAATTTCAGCACTTGAAAAAGAAGTACGGGATTGAGGTTTATCACAAGTCAGACACATTAAAAGTAAAAGAAGAATTTTCCAAAAAACCTGGGCTCAGTGTGATTTGGTACGTTCAGAAATGTGGAATAGAAAAAATTCGTGAGAGAAGAAAGAATCAAGACCTGGCGCCAAAGGTTCGGGTTCATGTCAATACGGATGTGTGTGAGGATTGCGGTGACTGCGGTGTGGAAGCCAAATGTGCTTCTGTCTGGAAAACCGATACACTTTTTGGTCCCAAAGTAAAAATTCATCAGTTCAGTTGCGTTCAGGATTATGCTTGCGCCAAAGGAGAATGTCCCTCTTACATCAGAGTTCACACCAGGTCGGGCAATCCCTTAAAGAAAGTGGATTTTAAAAAAATAAGTCTGAGTCAAAATGATTTACCCAATCCGGTCAGAAAATTTAATAAGCGAAAGATATATGAAATCTATTCCATTGGAATCGGTGGCTGGGGACTGATGACAGCCTATGAGATTCTGGCAAGGGCGGCTACCACGGAAGGAAAAAATGTGGTCAAAGAGGATGACACCGGTCTTTCTCAAAAAGGTGGAGAAATTCGCAACAGTTTGAAAATTTCCTGGCCGCAAAAGGACATACACGAAGGGTTTCAGATTGAAGCCGGTGGAGCCGACCTTTATATGGCCTTCGATTTGATCGGAGCTGTCAATCCTCAGAATCTCAGGGTCACTTCCCGGGGAAATTCCATAGCCATCGTCAACACCGAGAAGATACCCACCATGCCTATGATTGTCGGTCAAGCGGTTTATCCGGCTAAGGAACAATTAATAGAAATTATAAATGACCACACCTCAAGGAAAAAGAACATCTTTGTCAATGCAACTGAAATCGTGGAAGGCCTTTTTAAGGATTTCAAACCCGGCAACCTCTTTCTTTTGGGGATTGCTTTTCAGAAAATTGAAAAATTTCCAATAGAACATTCCGAAAGTATTGAAGAAGCCATTCAGATAAACGGTGTGGATGTTGAAAAAAACCTGCAGGCTTTTCGTTATGGCCGACTGTATGCCGTTGACCCGGAAAGGGTGCTCAAAGTGGCCCTCGCCCCCAAATTATCTTCCCAGGACATGATGGAGTCGTTTCTTAAAAGGATGAGTAATAAGAGTCATTTCATTTTTAATGATCTGTTAAAGAGAGTGCCTTTTGGGGAACCGTTTGATAAAAAATTCGCACGGGAAGTGGTCGAACTTTTCAAGTATCAAAACGCAAAATACGCGGAACAATTTGTCGCATTCGTGCAGAAAATTTACAAAATTGACCACAGCCGGTTTTCGTCCAAGAGTCTCCAGTTCACAAAAATTGTCTCGGATAACTTGTATGACGTCATGACCTATAAGGATGAATATCGCGTTGCGGAGCTTCTGACCCGTAAGGAGGAAATTCAAAAAATAATCGATCAGTACGAGCCGGGTGAAATTCAGAAGATTCGTTATCTCTTGCGACCTCCTATTCTGGAGAACTTGCCCTGGATAAAGGACCTTAAATACATTAAAGAAAAATTTGAAAAAAAAGAAAAATGGGAAGTCCCCGCCTGGATGTTAAATCTATTGAAGCATTTTAAATTCCTTCGCGGAACCGCTCTGGATCCCTTTATTTGGGGAAGTGAAATCCGAAAGTTGGAGATTGAGGCAATTGCCCAATATAAAAAGAGAATAGAAATATTGCTTCAAAATATGAGCGAATCGAATTATCAGGAGGCTTGTGAGGCCGCATCTTATCCGAGTCTTGCGACCGGTTACGATAAAGTGAAGAAAAATCATTTTCACAAGGCAGAGGAGTTCTGGACTCAAAAAAGCGAAAAAGTTTTTACTTCACGGCAATCTTTGGATCTTGAATTGACGACATAAGTCAGGAGGCAAAGTTCTTCCGGACCATTTGAGGAAATTGTTGCTTGTAATAAACAGTCCAGTTGAATTTTGCGAAATATGTTAATAGGCAAACAGCTTGAGGGAAATTGCAATGCGTTCCATTGAGGAATTCTCCTATATTTACGGTGCGGCGCGAACTCCTGTCGGAAAATTCAGAGGCGCATTTTCCTCTCTTCCCGCCCCGGAATTGGCCGCTTGTGCCATCCGGGAAGCCCTGGAGAGGAGCCAGGTTCCCTTAGAACGGGTGGATGAGGTGATAATGGGGAACGTGTTGTCTGCCGGAATTGGGCAGGCCCCGGCCCGTCAGGCGGCTATTAAAAGTGGTTTGCCCTTTCGTGTCGGGGCGACAACGATCAACAAGGTGTGCGGGTCTGGTTTGAAGGCAGTTATGTTGGCGGATGACGCCATTCGTCTGAAAAATTCGCGGTTCGTGGTCGCGGGGGGAATGGAGAATATGAGCCTGGCTCCCTTCTTCCTTCCCGCCCTCCGAGCAGGTTACAAATTGGGGAACAGGAAATTGGTCGACAGTTTGGTTTACGATGGATTGACGGATAGTTTTGATCATTGCCATATGGGTGAAATTGCAGAGAAGCTGGCCGGTACGGATGAAAAATATAATCGGGATGCGCAAGATCGATTTGCCCTGGAGAGTTATCGCCGGGCAAGAAACGCTCAGGACGAATGCCATTTTTCGGATGAAATTGTTGCCGTCCCTGTCTTGAAAAATGGAAAATCCTTGATGATCGATAAGGATGAGCAACCCCATGCCAACAATCTGGAAAATTTTGCTGACCTGCCTCCAGCATTTGTCCGACCTAAAGGTTCTATCACGGTGGGGAATGCCTCCAAATTGAATGACGGCGCCGCGGCGCTGGTTTTAGGTCCGGCAGATACGTTATTAAAGCCTTTGGCAAAAGTCGTTGCGCAGGCAACCCATGCGCAGGCTCCCGACCAATTTCCAACGGCTCCGGTCAAAGCCATCGAATTGCTTTTAGAGAGATGGCATTTAAAACAGGACCAAGTCGATCTATTTGAAATAAATGAAGCTTTTTCAGTGGCTATTCTGGCAGTGTGCGACCAATTGGGTCTGGATTTGGAAAAAGTGAATGTCAACGGAGGCGCGGTGGCTTTGGGGCATCCTATCGGGGCGTCAGGGGCGAGAATTCTGGTGACTTTATTATATGCCTTGCAAAGAAGAAAAATGAAACGCGGAATTGCCGCTATTTGTCTGGGGGGAGGCGAGAGCGTAGCCCTGGGGGTAGAGATGATGTAAAAGGATCTCTAAAAATTTGGCCTTAAAATTTTGATTGACGTTAATGGTCACATGAGGAGGTATTCTAAATTTTCCTTCTATACAATCCAAACACTTGTTGCAGGGCGTTGGTCCATTCGTCCAGGGTGACGTCCTTGACGATTTGCATGGTTATTTCAAAAACATTTCCCCCATTTCCAGCGATTTCTTGCAATTTCAGAATATTACCCTTCACCTTTTGAAGATCCCGTTTGCTTTTAAATCGTTTCACATCGTCCACCCGCTTTTGCTTCATTTCCGTGGAAATTTCAACACGCGTCACTTCCCTTGGAGATCCTCTTCCTTCATTATAGTGGTTGACGGCAATAATTCTCCGCTGACCTGTTTGAACCTGATGGTCGTACAGCGCCGAGGAGCGAGCGATTTCATCACGAAAAAATCCCTCCGCTTTCGCCTGCAGAATGCCACCCATTTCGTTTATTTGCCGAAAATAATCCAGAATTCCTTCCAGCACCAAATGGTATGCTTTCATCCTCCCCGAACTGTCGCTTAAAAAACCCATCATGTCTTTAAAACCACCTAATTCTTCCAAAAGAATCGCTTGGGCATCGGTTGCTATACGAACGGCGCCTTCAGTGGGAGTGGTGATCGGTTCATCGTAAGAATTGCTATGCAAGGCTTGGGGGTAGTTGAGCAACGCATAAAATAATTCCAGCGCGGTCCGGGTGATATTGTTTAAAATTTCCCTTTCAAATAAACTTCTTCCCGATGTTTGAACGTGAGCTTTGAGTTTTTGAGTAGAGGGATCAACTGCCCCAAAAACATCTCTAATGGCTACGGCCCAAAATCTTCTGACCGCGCTCAACAATGAGATGTATTCGAAATCCATGCCAGAAGTGAAAAAGAAAGGAAGGCGTTTCCCAATGGAATCGATGCTCATTCCCCTCTGCAGTGCTTCCTCAACATAAACAAACCCGTTTGCCAAAGTAAATGCGGCTTGTTGTATCGGAGTAGCCCCCTTTTGTTCTATGTGATACCCACTGACATTGATAGGATAATAAAGAGGAGCATTTCGGGCACACCACTCAAACATATCCATGGCCAGCCTGATTGACTTATCCAATGGGAACAGAAGCTCATTTTGAGCGTCGTCTTCCTTGCAGGGATCGGTTTGGGAAGTGCCGCGAACCTTCAGTATATTTTGTCCCGCTTCCCGTGCCGCCTGTAGCCTGGCGGCTGTCATCCACAGAGAAGGACCATTGATGGTCATGGAAATACTGACATTAGTATCCAGGAAACCTTCATATAGTTTTTGTACATCCTGATAGGTGGTGATGGAAACCCCGCCTTCTCCGATATCGAAAAAATAATCAGGGTTGTCCGCGCCCCTTCCCAAAAGGGTAATTGTATCGAATGCGGTGCTCAAGCGTTTGGATTGCTGGCACTGGGTGATGTAATGAAACCTCTCGTTGGTCAATTCAGGCGTTCCGAGTCCGGCAAAAATCCGGGTGGGTTCCTCATGGTCACGCTCACCGTCCGTGATCAGAAAAGATTTTTCATAAATGGATAAGCCATAAGGAAATTGGCCGGGGAAACCCCATTCTCCCTGGTAACGGGCAATTTGCGCAGGGTGGTCGATTTGTGGAACGGCGATTAAAGGGATTTCCAAACCCGTGGGAAGTTGGTGGGATTTTATGTTTTTAAGATTCCTGTCCCATTGTTTTTGTAATTGCTCTTGATACTTTTTTTCTGTTTTTGCTCTTTGAACGGATAATTCGATAGATTTGTTATATTGCTCATTGGCCTGGACAATAGCAAGAATAGACATATCAGTGAAAATGCCTGGTCAACGCGTTATACAATTGATTCACCCCGGGATTGTTATGCTCAATCGCGGTCGTGAAGAAAAGATTTTCCTGTTTGATGCTTCCTTGCAACAAGCTGGAAACGTGTCGTGCTCCCTGAAGTTCATTTTTATTAAGGACCACAAAGGTGCCGGGGATTTGAAGCATTTCTTCTTTGGCAATTTGGGTAGCTCCTCCCAAATCAGGAGTGGTCACATAAACAGCCTGGTCGACCAGACTCACGATTCCCATATCCGGTTGCCCGGTTCCGTAGGTTTCGATAAAAATATCGTACCCGGCACTTTTCAGAATTTTGATGGTGTCGGGCAAAGCAAATGAAATACCATTGCCCGCCCCGCGAGAAGCCATGCTTCTAATAAACACCCGGCTTGTGTCGACCCAGTTTTTATCTGTTGCGTACATGAAGGCGATACGGTCTGCCAATAACGCTCCCCCGGATGTGGCGGAAGTTGGATCCACTGCCAGAATGGCGACCTTTCTATTCTCAGTTCTGGGATCGTTAAAATATCTTAAAATCAATTCGTCGGTTAAAGTGCTTTTCCCAGACCCCCCGCGGCCCGCGATGCCAATGACCACGGATCGATGGCTGTTGCCCGAAGGTTCCAGTTGTGCTAAACAATTTCCTAAATACTTCGACCGTTCCAAAGCCTGCTTGACCAACCCCCCATTTGCGCCCAGGGGTTCATTGAGAAGTTGATTGAACTGCTCCGAACCTTCATTCATATTTATCCGGCCTATTTTTTCCTGAAGCATGGAATCCAGTCGAGCCTTATCTTCAGCAAGGTTCACGAACGCGGATAGCGCCAGCTTATTTCCTGCTTTAACGCCATCAATTAATTCCTCGGGTGAATCCGGTACGTTACAGAAATCATAATGGTCCTTAATGAACGGCACGCTCAATCCTGCTTCACCACTTTTGAAAATTTTATCGATTCCGTTTTCACTTTCGAGAAGGGTGATATCCTGAGGAGAAATGGTAGATCCTCCTCCGCCGATCAAGTGAATAAAAGGATAATTTTCAATTTTCAATCTGTCTCTGACCGCTATAAAAAATGGGATATGGCCGCCGTTGTAGGAACTGATGCCCGCGAAATGGACCCCTTCGGTGATGATGGCTTCAACAAATTTATCTACTGTCAGGTCATACCCTCCCAGGATGACTTCGATTCCTGCCTTTTTGAGGATATCCGCAACCACCAGTATAGGCGCGTCGTGACCGTCATTACTTTTGATTCCGATAAATCCGCGAATAATATTCGTTGTCATAAAGAAGTCTTAATAGAGTTTTTTGGGTCAAATTTAAAAGACTAAAAAGTCCGATCACCGTTTTTTCAAAGGAACATAGACTCTCTTTTTTGTTGTTCCGTATCCGGTATATTCCTGAGTGGGCCGATAAAGAGGTCCTTTGGCTTTTCTTTGCCTTGCGTTATTCGCTACCCAACCGAAATGCCGACTTGCCTGAAAAATGGGGGTGTTCAGGATTTTTGGGACCCCGATGATTTTCAGGATTAAACAAATAGGCAAATCCGCATTGGGTGTCCGGTTTTTTTCCTGCAACATGATACGGCTGATGATGTCGTAAATTTCAAAATAATGGCCCATGCCTTTTTTTTCGGCGAGGGGACGGCCAATTTTTTCGGCAATTCGCACCCGGGATTCCACATTGTGTTTGTAATGGCCCAGGCGGTGGCCGAAGCCAAACACGATTTCCTTTTTGCTCAGCCTATTGAAAATATATTCCGCTGCGTTTTCGGGTTTTCCTATTTCATCAAACATATTGGTTGCGATTTCATTTGCGCCCCCATGCCGGACGCCTTTGAGAGAAGTCCCTGCGGCAATCAGGGGCCCATAAGGATCGGTCATGGAAGATTCGACCACCAGGGAAGTGAAGGTAGAACAGTTGATGGTATGGTCCAGATAAAGAATCAAGACAATATTCAGGGCATTTACCAAATCCTCCTCCGGTGTAATGCCCAGCAAATGCAAAAAATTGGCGGCGTACCCAAGAGAAGAATCAGGCGTAATGGGCGATTTCCCTTCCTGGATACGATACCCGCTGGCGAGGATCGCAGGAATTTTTGCTCCCAAATGAATTCCTGCATTAAGAATAAGATTCGCCAGATTTTCATCGTTTTTAGGCATCTTCCACGTTACATTGCCGTAGTCTTCGTCAAACATGCGTGCAAAAGAAAGCGTTGTCATGAGAAAATCCATCATATGCACACCCTTGGGATAAGTCTTTATATGACTTAGGACGGGTTCTTCCAAATGCGCGTGGCTTGTCAGTTCCCGGCAAAAAGATTGGAGTTGTTTCTGGTTTGGAAGTTCCCCGTAAAGGAGCAGGGTGACACTTTCCTCAAAGGAGCCTTTTATCAAATCATAAATACTGTATCCTTTGTACAGTAAAACGGGCAACCCATCCTCATCCAGCCGGGTTAGAGAAAGGTCAGAAGTGCATACGGGAATTCCATCCAAACCCGTGTCCAACGTATTTATTACTTCAAGTTTCTGGCTCATAATTTAAAATTGAATTTATTTCAGCTCGGTTCATCATGTCCTGCACAAGTTCTTCCTGGCTACCCAGCTCTCTTAACCTTGAAAGAAACTCTTTGGTTTGACCGGCGTGGTAGCGAAATAACGAGACGGGGAAAATCACCAGGTTGTAATTCATTGCTTCAAACTCCCTGACCTTGATGAAAGGAGTTTTCCCAAACTCGGTCATATTGGCCATCAAAAATCCCGGAACTTGGTTTCGATAAGCCGCAAACTCTTCTTTGTTTCTCAGGGATTCGGGAAAGACCATATCTGCCCCTTGCTGAAGGTAAAAGGCTCCGCGTGAGATACTTTCTTGCAATTGATCTTTTTCGGCAATGTTCTCTGCACCCCGTGCATCCGTTCGTCCGATGATGATAAAATCAGGGTCAAGCTGGTCACGGACTGCGCAGGCTGTTTTGATTTTTACTCCCATTTCCTCCCTGCCGATAACCTCTTTACCTGAGAGATGTCCGCATCGTTTGGGAAAAACCTGGTCTTCAATATGCAATCCGGAGAACCCGGCCTCAATATAATGGCTGACTGTTTTTTCAATATCTTCAAAACCGGTGTCCGCATCGCAAACGATAGGAATATCCACCGCTTTGGAAATCCAACGGCCCGCGTAGAGAAAATCCTCCCAGCCCAGTGTTCCGTTGTCAGGCAGGCCCAGGCTGTTTGCCAGGCCTGCTCCTGATATATAGATCCCCGGAAAACCGATTTGAGCCATTTGTTTGGCAACGAATGCGTTGTAAGCCCCTGGCATAACCAGCGTTTTCCCGGTCTCGAGCATTTTTCTTAAGGTTTTGCTAGACATATTCATAAACCACACCCATTTGCATGAGTTCTCCCATATTCCGAAGTTCATCAATATTCCAAATCGTTTCTATCATTTTATCCTGCTGGTCCTGATTTAAAAAAGGCGCTGTAGAAGACCTGAATTTATTTTCCAGCTCATCTCTGCTCAATGGATTATTGGGATGTCCTTTAGGGTCCGTTACTTCCGAAACATACTCCGTACCGTCAACAAGGTGGACAAGCACTTTATTAGGAAAAGATTTTCCATAAATTTCGGTATATTCTTTTTTCTCTGACACAGTAACTTTGTTTACAAGTTCCAGCAGTTTAGGGTTCTGCCGATGGGTCTTGTCAAACTGTTCCAGAGTTATTTCTCCATCCATGAGCGCGACCGCAACAATGTAAGGCAAACTATGGTCTGCCGTTTCCTTAGTTTTTGGAACCCACTTATCCGCTTCCTTGCCAATTATTTCGTAGGAGTGGAAACTGGTCTCAACATGAATTTTTGCAATTTTTTGCAGGTTCTTTTCACCCAATTGTTTTCTCAAATCCAGTGCGGCCCATATGGCGCTTTGGGCGTGGTATTCGGCTGGAAAGTATTTGATATAAGTGTCAACAATTTTAAATTCACTGTTTTCCTGTCCGCCAAAAAAAGGCGCCAGATCGAATTCACCTTTGACAATTTGATTGATGAACCCATGTTGACCTTCAAAAATATCACTGGGACCGGTAAAACCATGTTTGACATAAAGGCAGGCATGGACCGCGTTTTGCGAGGCTTGAGCAAAAGCGGCGGCTTTCCATTTGGAAATGGTGCCGACGCGGGTTTGCCTTAAAAAATTACCCGTGGTCATCGCAATGGCCAGTGCGTCCCGGATTTGGTTTTTTGAAAACCCCATCAATTTTGCCGCCGCACCGGTGCTGGATATGGAACCATAGGTCACATGATCCCAACCTTTCTTTCTAATTCCGGCGGCATCGCAGAGACGACAATGCAGTTCATAAGCCAGAATTGTGGAGAGGATAAAATCCTGACCTGATTTATTTTCTGATTCGGCAACCGTCAAGGTGGCAGAAATATTGTCGCTGGGATGACCGGGTTCACGATTGAGATAAGTGTCATTCCAATCAAGGGCACGAATCATGGTTCCCAGGTAAACGGCGGCATGATCCACCGGCGCCTTGTGGGATGTTCCCAATACCGTGGCTCCATGGAGGGAGGAAGAAGCCATGGCGAAATTTCTCATCGCCGTTACCGGTTCGGTATGGTACGACGCATAAGCGACCGCCAAGCTATCCAAGAGCCTTTCTTTCGCGGCTTCTATGGCTTCTTGGGATAGATCCTTGTATTTCAAATCAGCGACATATTCAACAATTTGAGATTCAAATTTGTCCATTTTCCACTCCACAAAGATAATATAAATATAGGGTCGGAAAGGTGGGTTGGCACCCCCAATTTCATCGAAAAATTAATATTTTTTAATGATCGTCAAGATCTTGAAAGTTGCGAAGGTTGCATTTGAGTTCTTTGTGGAAGCAGAATGACCGCTATCTTCGTGGGATGGAAATGGCATGTAAAAGCGGCTCTAACCGAAATCTAAAAAGAAGGAATCCGTTTCAATTTGGGTGATTCATGGGCGTTTATCCTTTGGCACATTACTCCTGCATTTATGCGGTCGCAGACAGAACACCACGGCTTTAGCCGTGGATGAATGAGTTCTTCGGCAATTCACGCAAGCACAAGCGCCGTGTGAGTTGCTGATCAGCTCCGTTAGGAGCTGTAATGCCGCCAAGCGGCGGCGAACCCAAAGAACCCCGGCTTTAGCCGGGGGTATCTATATTTTTCCGACCGCGACAACAACCGCATCCGTAAAATCGATACTAGGGGGATCATCAGCACGATTGCCGGAAATGGAAATATCGGCTGGATGCAGGATGGACTTGAAGTACGAATTACCGTGCA
>JADFGI010000254.1 GCA_022567815.1 Nitrospinota bacterium | reverse complement strand
AGGAAAGGGTTGATGTCGATTAGTAACGAAAAGCGTTTACAAGTTTAGACTCATTGAAGAGAAAGAGTCATGGTTTCTCGGTTAAGATAAGTTATCGAATCTTAATCATTAAAGGAGAAACCATGACTCAGTCACAATACCTTATCAAAAGAAAGCTGAATATTCTAGAGTTGGGCGCAACACTTTGCAGTATCTCGGAAGCCTGCCGGAAGTTAGGCGTGAGCCGTCAGCATTATTACGATATCAAATCGGCACTCGAGGAAGAGGGCCTGGAGGGACTCCTCGAAAAGTCCCGCAAGGTCCCTCGCATCGCTAATCGCGTGGCTCCAGAGATCGAGCAGAAGGTGTTGGATTACAGCCTGGAGTTCCCCACGCAAGGTCAAGTGCGAGTCTCCAACGAACTGAAACGGCAGGGATTTCAAGTCAGTTGCGGAGGCGTTCGCAGTATCTGGCTACGCTATTATTCTGGCCCCAACGGCTCTGTCCTAAAGTTAGTTGAAATTGCAACATGACCTCACCTGCGGTTTAATGCTGTATGTCCTTTTTTTATTTGTCGGCCATATTTTTCATCTATGTGTTTGTCCCAAAGAAAGCCGGTTATTGCGGTCTTTGTTGGGAAGGCGTATAATTTCTCCATGAACAAGTTTTCCGATATCTATAAAAAACCATTTTTTGCCTGCGCCATTTGCGTGATTTATACAGCGGTCTCGCTTGGCATCGCCTTATTTGGTTTCTGAGGATTGACTCATCCCAAAGTTCGTTATTTCCACAACTGGTTTGGAGGGAATCTGATGGACGATATTGATATTGCCCTTTTAGGCGGGTTTTCAATTTTTATTTATTTGTCCACTATCGGATTCTTTTGGGGTGTCTTTCAAGAAAATTGTTCGGCCCTCAATAACTCATTGATGGGTAAAAACTTTCTCGATGATTCAGTAGGACACCGCCTTCAACCAGTCAACCCTGATGTCCGGGAATTCCTGCAACAACATTGGAAGCCAATCGCCTTATTTGGTTTGATATATTCAGGGATATTTGGTTTTTTCATCGAGCACGTTTGTTTCTACCAATAATAAAGTTTCCTCTTAACCAGCCGAATTTTCCCCAAAAAAAGCCGGGTCCAAAGAACCCGGTTACAGAGTTCTTCCCCAAGTAAGAGTATTTTATAAATCGCCACCCGGATGGTGCCACCTAATTCTCCAGTAGTTTCTGCCGATATTTGGGTATGCATTGTTTTTTTGTCGAAAATTCGCTGATTTTCCGGCCAGGGCATTGCGGTTATGAGGCCGATAACCTATATTGTAAAAAGGTTCTAAAGTCAAAAAACCTTTGCGGGTCAAGGAGGTTGCGGTGACTATCCAATGTATAAACCATCATGGGTTTCGATACCGCGGAGAGTTCAAAAGCCAGGAAGAATTGGATGCCGGGGTCGAAATATTTCTAGGTTGTCTGTTAGTTCTTTTCGTAGTCGGATTGACAGCAGTATTTGTTATCTCGTTTTCTATCCTGTAGTAATATTGGTTAATTCGGGCAATTGAGTCGAAGTACCCATGCGGTTGCTTTAAAAAATTTTAATTTTCCACTTGTGGGAAATTTCAACGGTATTCTCTCGCCCTATTCTACGGAAAATTTTCCTCCTAAAATCATCGTCTGAAATCCCACCAATTTGCCACGTCCTGAATCTGGATTCCGGTCGTGTGCACGAAGTCGTTTCTTTTCGTTATACCTCACCTTTCTTTTTCTATTTTCCAGCAGGTTGCTGAAAATCCAAAATAGGTCCCTGGAATTCATAGATCTTTATAAATTAATGCCGATTAATCAAGGGGTTTCTTATTTAACCCTTTTAAATCAATAGTTTATATTGAATAAACAAAGTAACCCTTATATACTTACATTATAGATAAAAGTAATTTATTCCAATCTGGATTTTTTGGATTTCGAATCCTGCACCTTTTATGCCTTTTCCTAAAGCCTTGATTAAACTATTTATAAAACAAAAAGTTGTCCTTTCCCTGGCGTTTTTCATCCTGTTTTTCAGTCCGAGCCTTTCATTTTCGGGAGAGAATCCCGTTGGCACCATTATCGGTATCAGCGGAACCATTGAGTACCAGTCTGCAGGCGGAGAGCCAGTGGCCGAGGCTAAACCTGGCGAGGTTCAACGGGTTTCTTTTGGGAAATGGGAAAAAGCCCGGTTCCATCAAGTCGTATACGCTAAAGACAAATTTCGCACCTCGCGCAAAAGCCGACTCAAAATCCTGCTCGCGGATAAAAGCCTGATCGCCCTTGGACCTAATTCTGAAATGAGGGTGGAGTCCTATCTCTTTAACAAAAAGGATAAGCTCCGACAGGCAGTAATAGGGTTGGCGTACGGGTTTTCCATGTATATCATCAACAAATCGCAAACCAACAAAAACTCCAGCTTTAAGATCGTCACGCCAACAGGCAACATAGCCGCCCGGGG
This sequence comes from Nitrospinota bacterium, assembly GCA_022567815.1. Classification (GTDB taxonomy): domain Bacteria; phylum Nitrospinota; class Nitrospinia; order Nitrospinales; family VA-1; genus JADFGI01. The sequence goes on along the minus strand of JADFGI010000254.1, from coordinate 2,417 downwards.
AACACAGGGATACATGGCTGTTTCGCGAAAGACTACCTTTGTAGCCAACAAAGTCGGCAATGTATTTACGTCGAATGTGGATCCCAGCATTCCCGGAGTCGTGGAGTTGGGTCCACTTATGGGCAACAATATTCCTGTAGACGGACCTCCAACTCCGGCAAAGCCTTTATCCTCAAGTACGATGAAACATATTGGTAACCTTGTGATGGGTTTGATGAACCAGACATCGGGTGGGAGTCAAGGTGGAAGGGATTCTTTGGTCGATGTTCAAGGCACGGATGAGGATGGCGGGGAAGGAGAGCCGGATACGGAATTTACCGAAGGGTTTTTTGCGCCAGAGAATAATCCGTTCCCCGATGGGCCAGACGGGGGAGATTTTATGACAACCTGTAATAACTAGGGTTTAATAATAAAGCCGAGGAAAATGATCAAGAAAATAATTGCCATTTCCATGGCGTGTTTGATTTCCGGGATCGGGTTTCCTGTCTCCCTGGTTTTTGCTTTGCCGCAGGACGGTAATATTGTCGGCGGTCAGGGAACTATCAACCAGCCCACGGCGAATGATCTGGTGATCAACCAGAACACCGGCAATCTGATCATCAACTGGCAGGGATTCAGTATCGGCGCATCCGAGTCGGTGCGATTTATACAGCCAAGCGTGAATTCCGTAGCGCTGAATCGGGTGGTGGGAACGGACCCCAGTCTTATTGCGGGACGTTTATCCGCCAACGGACAAGTCTTTATCACCAATCCATCGGGGGTGATCTTTCTTCCCGGTTCGCAGGTGGACGTGCACGGCCTGCTCGCCACCACGCTCGGTATATCCGACCAGGATTTTCTCAACCGCACTTACAATTTTTTCCAGGACCCCAGCAGGAGTCTGGCTTCGATTCTCAACGAAGGCAATATCAATGCCGACTTCGTGGGCCTTTTGGCCCCGTCGGTGGTCAACCGGGGAACCATAGTCGCCAATCTGGGCTCGGTGGCGTTGGCGTCCGGTACAACAGCGACGCTGGATTTTATCGGCGACAACCTCATCAACTTTGTCATCACGGAAGAAATTGAGGGAACGGCAACGGACGCCGACGGTAATGTGCTCGACCACAATATCAGCAATGAAGGATTGATCCGGGCGGACGGTGGCTTGGTAACGCTTTCGGTCCGCCGCGCCGGAGAAATTATAAAAAGCGTGATCAATCAGGAAGGCATCATCGAAGCCCGCACGGTTGTCAATAAAGAAGGCCGAATTTTCCTCTCAGGTGGTGACAATGGAATCGTCAGCGTGACCGGGACCCTTGACGCATCCGGTAAGGGCGCAGGCGAGAAGGGCGGCACGATTCATGTGACCGGCGAAAATGTCGGACTGTTTGAGACCGCGAAACTCGATGCTTCCGGCGACATCGGCGGCGGTGAAATTCTGGTTGGCGGCGACCGGCTGGGTGAAGGGGAACTTCAAAACGCCAAAGCCACGTTTATCGGTGAAGATGTTTCCATCAATGCCGATGCCATTACCAACGGTGATGGCGGAAAGCTGATCGTCTTTGCAGAAGACAGCGCTAAAATTTACGGCAATCTTTTCGCCCGCGGTGGATCGGTGTCCGGCAACGGCGGTTTTATAGAGACCTCGGGAAAGCAATACTTTGAAATATCAAAAACCCCGGACATTGGCGCTCCCAACGGTCAAGGCGGCGAGTGGTTGATCGATCCATACAATATTCAAATTGTTTCCGGATTTGCCCTTAGTAATATCAACACCATCAGCCCTTTTGAATCTTTTGGTGATTCAGCGACACTTGGTATTGATCTGATTCTCTCGGGATTATCGTCTGGCGACGTGTCAATCACTACAGGAAGCGGAGGATCTGAGGCTGGAAACATCACTTGGGATTCTCCTCTGGACTTCAACAACAGCACCAACAATAGTACTTTAAGTTTGGATGCCATTGGGTCCATCTTTTTCAATCAATCCATTTTTGACAGTACTCCTGGGGGCGACGTATTAAACCTGGTCGCCCTGGCGGGTATTTCTATAATTTTTAATGCGGACATTACCACCCAAGGGTCATTACTTGCCAAGGCTCCAACTGTCAACCTCAACAGCGGGTACAATCTCAAATCGAATAATAACCCCATATTGGTGCTGGCAGATACCTTTGATTCAGACAATAATAATTTTGTAAACACTAGCATTAATGCCGGTTCCTCTACCATCACTTTAGCCCCATTCTCAACAGGGACATCATTTAATATTGGGACGGGACCTGGAATATTGTCCTTAACGGATAAAGACAATCCAAATTTACCGGATAATTTCACCACTTCTTCTCTGCTGATTTTCGGAATTTCAAACACCGGCCCGGTCACCGTAAATAATGTCCTCATAGAACAAGAAAATGTGGTTATTAACTCCGGCAGTT
>JADFGI010000253.1 GCA_022567815.1 Nitrospinota bacterium | reverse complement strand
GTAATGCCTGCACGTCTGTCCTTTCAATTATTCCCGGCACCGTCGGACCGGGAATGGCAACGACTGCGGGAAGCGGTCCGAATCGATCCGGCGGCGCCGTCATCCATGTGACCACACTGGCCGACTCTGGACCTGGTTCGCTTCGGGAAGCATTGCAAACGAATGGACCACGAATTGTTGTGTTCGATGTTTCTGGATATATCATGCTTCAGGGGCCGATTCTGGTTTCTGAACCCTACCTGACTATCGCTGGGCAGACGTCCCCTTATCCGGGTATCTCCCTGAGAGGAACGGGACTCATCATCGTGACTCACGATGTTTTAATTCAGCACATAAGAATCCGCGTCGGCGATGACCCTAATGGACCCAACCCGCGAACCAGGGATGCCTTAGCCATATTTGATTATAAGAGCGAGAATGACGTTTATAATATTGTTATTGACCATGTTTCCATGAGTTGGGCAATTGATGAAAACGTAGATACTGCCAGCTCCCACGATATCAGCGTCACGAATTGTATCATCAGTGAAGCCCTGTGGCATTCCATTCATCCCAAGGGTCCCCATTCCAAAGGATATTTAGTTGGACCCGGCGCTCGAGATATTTTGGTGTCCGGAAATCTCTTTGCTCATAACGAACAAAGAATCATGAGAGTCCAGGGCGATTCGAGCACATTGTTTGTCAACAACATTGTTTATAATTGGCACGGGTCTGGCGGCACTGGGGCGGCTGGGGTTTATTCCGGAACGGAGGGGACCATGGACGCCAGTATCGTTGGCAATGTCTATGTCAGAGGGTTGGATACGCGTCCGGGTAGCCAATCCATTCCCATATATATCGCCAGTTCGGTCCTGTCTGATTCCAGATTTTATGTTGATGACAATGAGGCGGCTGAAAAATCAAGCGACCCTTGGTCGGTTGTCAGAAATGACGCCTCAAGTTCCATCAAAGTGGGGACACCGCCTAATTGGCCCGCCTCCCTCACAGCGAAAAAAGGGAATTTAGTTGAAAATTGGGTTCTGGATCATGCCGGAGCGCGCCGGGCGGACGGAGAAGCGGTGGACTTGCGCATTATCAGCGATGTCAGGAAGGGAACGGGCCGGATCATTGACAGTCAGGAAGAGGTTGGAAGCTGGCCACCTCTAGCCAATAATGTCCGAGGTACCGGCGGCATTCCGGCGTTGTCCATTCCCTCAAATGAAATTCAAGCGAGTGGGTACACCAAAATTGAGGAATGGTTGCACCATTTAGCTAGACAAGTTGAAGTGCCTAAATAATCTGAAAAATTCACAAACCAAAGAGTTGTTGTTCAGGTCTTGGATCTTCCCAGATTTTCACTTGAATCCGACAGATTCGTCAGGTAATCACCTCCTTTCCCGGATATCAGATTGGAATACCACCTTCATTCTTAATTGAGATAAAACTCTAACCTTCTATTTGGGCTAAAAAACCGGCAATTAATCCTGATTAGGGATAATTTTTGGAATCCTAGTTTCCATGTAATGTGAGAGGGGATATTGTGAATTAATGGGTGGAATGTTCAATTAGTAATTTGCCACAATTTTTGATTATTCATGTTCTTAGGAGGGCAATGAATTGGGTTTACACCCATATTTTTAAGCAGTTGTTTGATTAATCCTTAATATTAAAACTTGTGTAATAAATCAAAATTCCAAGGTTTTGAAGAAGGAATTTGTTAGGTTAATGAAAAAAATATGGTAATCTATGGATGGAACTATTATAAAATTTATAATAATTATCCCTACCCCAGTGAAAAATTAGATTAACTTCCTAAATAGCTCAGGGCTAATGGGGCTTATAGGGGTGTTATCAGATTCCAGCAATTTTTGTCAGGGGAATCTTTTGTTTCGGTTGCGATTTCTTTTCCAGATTGTGACCATATAGTGATTGTTTCGTCGAACCAGTATCCTATATTGCTGTTGCTGACTATGAATCATTTGTTGATTAAAGCTCCAAATCGTGAGATTAAAGAAAAAAATTGGAATATCCAAGGGCCTGTTTCAGATTATTTTAATATAATTTTTGCGGTTGGGATCAACAATTTGCAAGAATCTGTGGGATTAACGAACTATTCGAAAAGACATAGATTCTATTTTTCCTGTTGAATTGCTTAAAGTAACTAAATCACAAACAACATGAGGGTAGTATGAACGTTAATGATGAAAGGAATGACATACAGCTTCCAGATTTATCACATTCCTTTAACATTATTAAAAAGCGTAAGTACACCGTATTAAGTATTATATTGATTTTTTGCGCTTTGGGTTTGATGTACGTCATGACGGCCAAGCCGGTTTATAGGGCGAACTCCGTTATATTGATCGGGACCCAGACATCGGACAGTTTTAAAGGTAAGGGTAAAGAGGGATTCGAAGAGGTGGACCCCACGCAATCGGAATTTTACAAAACCCAGTACGCCTTGTTGACAAGCACTTCTTTGGTAAAGGACTTGATCAAAGATCTTAATTTGGTGGAAAACGATGAATTTCAAAGTGAACCCCCTCTTATTGATTTGTCAATTGTTAAAGGTTGGGTGAAATCATTTTTTGAATGGTTGGGTTTTGCCTCACACGATAAAAGCGCAGGCCAAATAAACATTGACCCTGCTTCTCGATTGATAGCAGTATTTTTGGCAAGGCTGAGTGTTTCTCCAGTATCCAAAAGTCATGTCGTTCGGATCGGGTTTGAGGGGTACGACCCTGCAATGATCGCTAGTATCAATAACAGTTTCTTGAATGCGTTGATCCAGAGAAATATTCAAAGACGAGGCAAAGTTCTGGATGGTTCAGAGAAGTGGATGTCAGAAAAGCTTTTTGATTTGAAGGGAAAAATGAAGGCCACAGAACGAAAACTGGCAAGGTTCCGCAAACAAAACGATATCATTGATTTTCAAAAGAACCGGGAAATTTCCGCATTCAATTTGAGTAAGGGGCAAGATGCGATCCGAAAAGTAAGATCGGAAAAACTTAGATTGGCTGACTTGAAGAATTTATTGAATCAATTAAAAAGGGATCCCATCGCTTTACTTCACACCTTACCTGATGACCTGAAAACAAAAACAGTAAATAGATTAATCCTATCTTATACTGATTTGGTCAAGGAATATGATGACCTGACCAATGAGTACAGCTCCCTGCATCCAAAGGTTCAGATTATTTATCAAAAATTGAAATCGATTGAGGCAAGTGTTCCCTTGGAAATAGACCGTTTGATCGCTTCCATTGATCTTGATTTCCGGGGAACGGACTTGCATGAGCGATCCTTGAAGAATGCCATGGAGCAGGAAAAAGCCCAAATAATGAGAATGGACAATCAGGAGTTCAGTTTCAATGCTCTTAAGGACGAATTTGATACCAATAAGATTTTGCACAACGATCTTTTAAGACGTTTCAAAGAGATCGACATCGCCAGTTACAGTAATGAAAGTTCCATTAAGATTGTTGACAACGCGGAAATCCCCTATATCCCCATCAGGCCGAAGAAGGGCTTTATTTTGGTCCTTTGCTTTTTATCAGGGGTAGTTGTGGCGGTGTTTTCGGTCCTGTTCATGGAAAATATCAATAAAACCGTGATTACGGTCGAGGATGTTATCAGACAGATACCGTATCCCTTTTTGGGGGCGACTGGAATTGTCGGGAAAAATGAACTCCCCCTGCCCGTAATCAGCAACTCCAATGCATTCATAGCGGAAGAGTTTAGAACCTTAAAAACCAATTTAATGCTGAATGGGTTTGTCGGGGACTCCAAAGTCCTGATGGTTGCCAGTGCCACTCCGAAAGAAGGAAAAACCACGATTGTGACTAATTTGGCCGTAACGTTTGCGCAGGAGGGTAAACGGGTTCTGGTCATTGAGGCTGATTTTGTTCGTCCTAAAGTCGCGGAAGTTCTGAAAACGGTCAATAAACCCGGTCTTCTTGATATTCTTGAGAGCCCAAAATTGATTCAAAGCATTCTGGAAAATCATTTGCTGGACAACAAAAAAGTTGACAAAATTTTTGTCAAGTCATCGGTCGATGGAGTTTATGTCCTCCCTCGGGGCAATTTGAGAAAGGCTTATCCTGATATGGTAAATTTTGGCATATTTGGGAAACTTCTAACCTTGACCAGGAAAGTTTTTGATGTTGTGATCATAGATACCCCCCCGACCTTGGTATTTTCCTATGTTTCCATTGCCGCACAACTTTCTGACGGAGTGTTGTTCGTAATCGGCTCAGGAATGAAGGATAAAAAATTGATTATCAGATCAATTAATAAATTATCCGCCGCTACATCGGATTGGGGCTTTAAACCAAGTAGCAACGGAGATAATAATGGGCAGTATCCAAGAGGCAATGTGAGTGATGGGAAAATTGATTCAACCCCTCCGGTCCATCGTTCCAAAATCTTTGGGGTTATGCTAAATAAAGTGAAATATCAGCGTGATGAGTATTACGAATATCACAGAAAATATTTCTCGGAATATTATTCCAAGATGAATAAAAGTTCCCAAAAAGTTATTGTGGCTGAGAAAGTCTGAGGGCGCGCGGAGTGTTTTGGTTTTGATTCACCCAACCGTGGCAGGGAATTGTTGCTCGAATAAATGAATGCCGGTAAGCTTTTCCGGGCAAAAAGGGCTAAATGTCCCAGGGCTCTGGTGTCGCCATAACCGGTACAATTAAATTCCACTGATTGGTTTTATTTCCCCGTTGCTTGCAACGGGGTTTTTTTTACGGTCGCGACAGAACACCACGGCTTTAGCCGTGGATGAATGAGTTCTTCGGAAATTCACGCAAGCACAAGCGTTGTGTGAATTGTCGATCAGCTCCGTGGAGCTGTAATGCCGCCAAGCGGCGGCGAAGCCAAAGAACCCCGGCTTTAGCCGGG
>JADFGI010000252.1 GCA_022567815.1 Nitrospinota bacterium | reverse complement strand
GGATGTGGCTGGCGAACCGGTCGTCCACCTGCCCAGGAGATGCGGTCAATTGAAAATCAAATATTCCGAAATCCAGATGGGTTCTTGTCAGGGATTTGGCTGTTTGCCGGACAAATTCGCCTTCCCCGATGATGGCGCGAGGAAACCCGATCAAATTAACGCCTTTCAAAGGAGAAAGGACGGATGTATCCTGCGAAATTCCTCCGGCGGCGACGGGTAAATTCTCAACACCTTTCTCTGCTACTGTGGAGGCAGATTTCCCGTATAGCCGTTTAAAAACCCATCCCAATACAACGGCTTTTAGTCGCGACCGGGTCGTGGGTGGGATCCAGGCTATAAATGGTTTGAACCAGGTTTTGCGACTCATTAAAAATTGAGCAAACCTTTTGCCCAAAATTCGGAAATTTTCCACAAAACGTTTATCCACCATGGCAAATTTTATTAAAAATCATTACCCTCCACCCAATTAAAATATCAAAACCCTCTTTAGCCCTGAAATTTAATGTTTTACACAGTTACCAGAAGAACCTCATAGTCACTAATCTCTCTCTTGATTATAAAGACAAACTTTTGCAGAATCCTTAAAACTGTATTACATTTTTTGAATTTATATTATCCGCTGAGTAATTGAGAGAAGATTCCCAGACCCGCCTAACGTACTATTTACAGCGGTTATCATTTAGCTTAGAATATGCTGAAGACATCCCGTTTGCTGAAAAATATTCCGCATAGCCATTGAGTAGCAGTTACCATTTTGTGTTAAAATATGCCGAAGATATTCAAGTTTGCTGAAAAATATTCCGTATTACTATGTAAGTAGTGGAATTTTATATTTGGCAACGGGAAAGGAAAAAGTTTGCGCAAATACCTTCAAACCAATGTGCATAAGTTAGAAACTGATCTAAAAAAACCGATCATTGCTCTCGTAATTCCTGCCTACAATGAGGCCGCAAATCTGAGACCCTTTTTGGATTTAGTCAACCAAACCACTGAAAATTTAAGCGACTATTACTGGGAATACATCTTTGTCGATGATGGAAGCTCGGACAATACCTGGGAATTGATAGAAGATCTGGCCCTAGCGGACCCACGCGTGAAGGGAGTCAGTCTATCGCGGAACTTCGGTAAAGAGACTGCCCTGACAGCCGGACTGGAATTAGCGGGAGATGTCGACGCTCTCATATTCATCGATGCCGATTTGCAACATCCCCCTCACGTGATTGCAGACCTCGTGGCTCAATGGGAAGGCGGATACCAAATCGTGGCCACCCAAAGGGAGACCATTCAGTATTCCATGACGCGCAAACTCGGAGCCCGTTTATTTTATTTCATGCTGAACCGGTTTTCAGATCTCAAGGTCCAACCTAAAGCCACAGATTTCCGGTTGTTGGATCGAGGGGCGCTCAAGGTATTAAACACTTTTGAGGAAAGGACGCGTTTTTTTCGAGGCCTCATCGACTGGATGGGATTCAAAAAAACCTTTGTCACGTTTTCTGCGCCAGATCGGGCAAATGGGGAATCCACATTTAAATTGGGCGCCTTGGTCCGAATGGCGATCAATTCTTTCACAACATTTTCACTGTTGCCTTTGAGGGTGACCGGCTGGCTGGGTTTGACTGTAGTTTCGCTGTCGTTAGCGGTCTTATTTTACATGATCATAACCCAGTTTTTCTTTGCCCAGGTATACACACCTCTCGCTTTTTTCGTGGTATTCAACACCCTGCTGTTTGGAGTCGTTCTGGCCGCCCTGGGATTGATCGCCCTTTACATAGGCCACATTCACACCGAGGTGATTCGCCGTCCGCTATATATCGTTCAGGACAAGGTGGGATTTGAAGAAGATGAGTGACGATCTCGTGGCGTTTTCCATAATTATTCCTTTTAAAACCTGGTCGCCTGATTTAGACGAATGTCTTTCTCACATTGGGAATTTATCCAGCAAGAGCTTTGAGATAATTCTTTTGCCCGATGATTCACTTTCTCTTCCCGAAAAATATTCCGGTTTACCCATTGAGGTCCTCCCCACGGGAGAAGTGAACCCGGCCATCAAAAGGGATATGGCGGCGAAAAAGGCAAAGGGGGAGTTTCTTGCTTTTATTGACGACGACGCCTATCCCCAATCCGACTGGCTGGACATCGCTTTTGATTATTTCAGCAAACACCCGGATGCGGGAGCCATTGGCGGCCCCGCCATCACCCCAAAAAACGATCCCTTTTGGGCTCGGGTTTCCGGAGCTGTATTTTTGAGTCCGGTATCGGGGGGCAATCCCGAACGCTACGTTCCCTGCCCTCCTGATAAGACAGTCGATGACTGGCCCAGCGTGAACCTAATCGTCCGTAAAGCAGCGTTTTTAAAGGCTGGGGGGTTTGACTCCCAATACTGGCCGGGCGAAGATACTCTGTTTTGCATGAAACTTATCGAACAAACTGGTTGCAAAATCGTTTATGTTCCAGAACTAATTGTCTGGCATCATCGTAGACCGGGACTTCTAAAACACTTGAGGCAAATTGGCAATTATGGATTGCACCGGGGATTTTTCGCCAAAAAATTTCCCAAAACATCGAGAAGGTTAAAATACTTTATTCCATCTATCTGGGTGTGCTTTCTCGTGGTTGGCATGGTTCTTTCCATGGTTTCCAACTTAGCGGGTTTTTTATACCTTGCGGGTTGGACGGTCTATTTGATTACCTTAGGTATCTCGTGGAAAGATATCCGAAAATACGAACCTCTGAACGTCGCCCTGGGGGCGGTACCTTATATTATTCTTACCCATATCTGGTATGGGACACGATTTGTTATGGGCCTGACCAAACGAGAGTTGGGAAGCTCCCTTGGCCGGTAGACCGGAAAGGTTCTTGTTCCTGATGCGGAGAAAGATTCCAAGAGGAAAAGTTTGTTGCATAAAGTAGTAGAAATTCGCAACCTTTCCCCTTCGACCTACGTTCTTCGGTTGGAACGAAACGGTTTCACGTTTCAACCGGGGCAATGCGTCAACCTCGGTGTAAAGGGAAGCGGCGTTAACCGGGAGTATTCCACCTATTCCGGGATAAACGAGCTTTATCTGGAATTCCTTATCAAGGAAGTAAAGGGAGGAACCGTTTCAACAACCCTTCGCAAAGTAGAACCCGGTTCAGAGGTGGAACTCCACGGACCCTATGGGTCGTTTGTTATCGAACCGCAGAAAATTGAAACCTCCCGCTTCGTTTTTATAGGCACAGGCACGGGAATCGCCCCTTTTCATTCTTTTGTCCGTAGTTACCCGAAACTGGATTACCAGATAATAAACGGAATTCGCGATACCAGCGAACAGCATGATCACCAGGATTACGATTCCTCTCGGCTGACCTGTTGCGTGTCCAGGGAAAATTGGAAAGGATTCAATGGCCGGGTCACTGATTATCTGAAACAAATTGAGATTCCTTTGGACAAGGTATATTATCTTTGTGGAAATCAAGGAATGATCTACGATGCTTATGACATTCTCCGTAACGCCGGAGTGTCCGGGGATCAAATTTTCACAGAAGCCTTTTTCTGACCATCGTGACGCTGGCTACGCGGGGGGGGAAATATCGGTACGACGCAGGGTTCAGTCAGCCATAAACCCATTGAACGTAAATACTTGGTCCAGCCCCAGGCTGGCTACTAGCCATAGGGGTAACTTGCAATAGTTTTCTCTACAGGCAAATATTGTCTCGGCGTTAGTTTAAATTTAATCTTCAAAAGGTGACTCTCTTTAACCTGTTAAAGCATGGACCTACCCTCATGAAAATAGCCATATCCTACCCACCGATAGTGAACAATGATGGCCAGAAGGCCATGGTATCGCAGAACCGCAATGTGCAGTTCTTTAAAAAACCCACCTATCTGCTTCCAGTTGTTCATGGCCAGGCCGCGACGTGGCTTCGTGATATTGGCTATGAAATTCTTTGGGACGACGGCAATTCCCAATTAAAAACTTACGAACAATGGTATCAGGACCTCATCAACTGGAACCCCGACGTGGTGGTGTTTGAAAGCACCACGCCAGTAATGAACTTTTATTGGCGGTTGATCAATAAACTGAAATCAGACCGGCCCAACTGCATCGTCATCATGACCGGCTACCATTCGATGCGGAAACCGGAAGAAACCTTGCACGAAAGCAAAACGGATGTTGTTCTTAGAAGCAACCATATTGATTTTGTGCTCAGAAAACTCGTTCCCTATATAGACGAACACTCCAACTGGAGAGACGAGTGCCCCATCGAAGGCCTCATGATCCGCCGCGATGAAAAGGATTTTTTTGATACGGGAAATTTCAAGCAGGTCGAACCTCTCGACCTTTCGCCGGATGTCGACCGCGATCTGGTCCAGTGGAAAAACTACGCTTATGAAAACGGGAATTTTCTGCAAACACCGGGAACCTACGCCACCAGCGTAATTCGGGACTGCATGTTCGGCAAATGCACCTTTTGCCGCTACAACGGTCCCGATTTGACTTTTTCCGTGCGGTCGGTGCAAAAGAGTCTGGACGAATATCAACGTCTGGTGGAAGATTACGGTGTCCGGGAAATTTTCGACGATTCCGGCGTCTGGTACCGTGGCGCGGAAGCCAGAGAGTTTGCCAAAGGGATCATCGACCGGGGACTGCACAAGAAAGACTGCTATTTCGGATTCAACACGCGGTTTGGCTACTTGGATGAAGAAACCGTGGCCCTGCTCGCAAAGGCCAATTTCAGATTTGTGCTGATCGGCTTGGAGGCCTGCGATGAAGAAACCCTCGCCCGGCTCAACAAGGGTTACGGAGTAGACGATGCTGAACAAAACTTGAAAATTTACACCAAGTACGGGCTTTTCCCTCACCTCACCATCATGGTGGGGTATTACTGGCAAACACAAAAGCAGTTGGATCAAACCGTGAAAACGGTG
>JADFGI010000251.1 GCA_022567815.1 Nitrospinota bacterium | reverse complement strand
TTCGCTTTCGGTGTCCAGCGAAGCGTTGACCATCGGGTGAAGTCGCAGCGCCTGGGCGCAGGCCTTCATCACGAATGCCATCATGGTCAGCTTGATATCGCTGTCGACGTAATCGGCCAGCCCACCTTTGCGAATGCGTTCCAGTTCGGTGATGTCGGCGATAACCTGATCAAGAGTGTTTTAGGAGTTTCCGGATGAGTGATTATCCGACTTTGGCACAAATTAAAGATGCCAGGAAAACATTGGGGTCTCTCATTATCGAGACACCCGCACAACAATGGCGCGATCCCCGATTGTTGGAACGGATTGGCGACAACACCGAGGTTTTTGTAAAACTGGAACTGTTTCAGTTAACAGGAACTTTCAAGCTTCGCGGCGCCTTGAATGTCATGCTGAATCTGGAGCAGAAACAGCTGGAACGGGGGAGTCACTGCCGTCAGTGCCGGCAATCATGCCATTGCCACCGCTTATGCCGCAAAGGTCCTTGGGACCTCGGCAAAAGTAGTCATGACCAAAACGCAAATCCCTTGCGCATGCAGTTGGCCAGGGAATTGGGGGCTGAAATCATATTGGCCGATAATCCTCATGACGCGTTTGCCCTGGTTAAAAAAATTAAACAGGAGGAAGGCCGAACCTTTATCCATCCTTTTGAAGGCCCTTTGACATTGCAGGGTACCGGAACCGCCGGATTAGAATTTGCCCAACAGGTCCCGGAATTAGATGCCATGATCCTTCCCATAGGCGGGGGTGGCCTTTGTGGGGGATTCGCCGCAGCCCTCAAACAAATTTGGCCGGGGATCAAAATTTACGGTGTGGAACCAGAGGGAGCGAGTTCCATGTATCAGAGCTTCCAACAGGGAAAACCCGTCACCCTTGATCATATTGACACCATTGCCGATAGTCTTGCCCCGCCGAAAGCCGAGCCTTATACCTTTTCTGTCTGCCGTCGGTTTGTGGATGAAATTGTACTGGTCGACGATGATCAGCTAAAGGCCGCCATGCGGAATTTGTTCCATGAGTTAAAACTTGCGGTGGAACCGGCCGGAGCCGCGACCACCGCAGGCCTCCTGGGGCCATTGAAGGAAAAAATAAGAGGTCAAAGGGTGGGTATTATCGTCTGTGGAGCAAACATTGCCATCGATGACTTCAACAGTCTTGTTTCCTGATTTTTCTTGGGACGGTTTTTTAAAAATTGCTGTTTTCAATCCACCCTCGAAAATCAACGGAAATAGATCGTTTTCAGAATAATGAAAATTAAAGAATTCTTTGGTGAATAGGAGGAATCAGGATGAAGAAAATATGGATATTCTCAGGTTTGTTTTTTTTAATAGCCGCCCTTCCATCAACCTCTTCGGGACTTGATGACCTGTTTTCAAGAAAAAAATCCGATAGCGCAATCAAGCCTCTGGTATTTCCATTGTCCATGGCGGTAATAGAAAATCGTCCCATGAAAGGGCTGTATTATTTCTTTGAAGGAGAAGCCGAAAAATTTGATGAGAGTTTGGAAGGAAATCCAGATTCAAGCGATAACAATTTTTATTCCCTGCTGAGCGATCCGACATTAATCAAGAAAACTCTGGGCGCCACCGATCCGACCCGAATCACACCTTCGAAAAGAGGCAATGACATTCGCGGTCCCCTCACCAGGATGGAACTTAAAGAAATTTCCAAAAAGGTTTCCAAAGACCTGATTTTTGTTTTCCGCCGCGAAATACGAGTGATTGCCACCTTCCCCCTGCCGCAATCGGTATTCCTTCAGCCAGACGAGTTTTTTACATACAAATGGCCGGGACCTTATACAGTGAAAATCCGAAACCAGGGATTGATTTACCTGACAAAACAGAACAAATTAATGCTTGTTCCCTCGAATGAAAAGTCAAAATCTTTTTCCCTTATAAAGGAAACCATTCCAGCAGAAGAATTAAGAGCCGTTTGGCAACAGCTCGCTAAGGAAGGACTTGGAGACCTGGCCGCCGCGGCCAGAAAAACAATACGAGACAAACAATTTGTTGTCCATCGACCAATCTATTGACCTTTTGAAGTGTCAAGAAGTCTGAGCGTGTCCGTGCCGCGTTTTATCATCCCAAATTAATTGGCCTGGTAAACTGACAAATAGGGTGTAACCATCCTGTCTGAAACAGAATGTGCAATTCTGTTAAATATTCAAAACTCATTATTAAATAATTTCCTTTCATACTACGAGTTTTTCAGATATTTTTAATTGAGCTCGCCACCCAAAGCGGACCTTGAGCATTGATGATTTTGGTTTCATAAATTTGGTTTTACCCATTTCAGGATGAACTGGAAGTGATTGCGGCGACAAAGGTGAAGAAAGAAGTTAACTGAGGATAGATAAATGTTACATTCCTGGCCATTTAAGACAAAATTTTCGATCTCAAAAGATGGCTTGTTCAATCAGGATGACTTTCGATGAATTTTAATGTTCATATAGGAGATCTCGGATAAAATAATTGCATCCCTTCATAAGCAGGAGAACCTGGTGGAATGAATAATTCAAAACGATTTTTCTTATTCCGGATTTTATTTCTCCCTCCCCTTACCGGTTTTTTAACATTTCTGTGTATAGAATATGATTTCACCAAAACATTAAATGGGATTGATTTAATATTTTTTGGTGGCCTGTTTTTTGTTTTTGCAATTACAATCAACACCGCCAATCTAAGACGTTTTCAAGCCATAGAAGAATTGGCGGTTTTATGGTCTTTAGCCATGAGTTATTGGCAAACAGGGAAAAGGCATTTAGCAGAAAAGGAGCAAGAAAAACTACAACATGAATTGAGAGAGTTTTTTGAGAAATTGAGATTTCTAATGCATGTAGATGTGGTTGGCGAAGAAACCAAAGAGAAACTTCTTGAAATTGATACCTTTTTTAATAAGCTCAGTTTGATAATTGAAAGTTTTAGAAAAACAGAAAAGATTGGCGAACCGGAACTTGCCTGTCTTTTAGGCTGGCTTGAAAAAATGTATTCCAGTTTTGAAAAAATACTTGCTATTAAAGAACATCGGACGCCAATAAGTCTAAGGCTTTTCATTGACTGGACTTTGGTGGTGGGGGTGTTAATCTTAACTCCACAATTTGCAACGTTTGGGGTCTATGGCGTATTATCTTCGATTATCATTATGTGCTTTCTTGTTACTTTAATTAAAATTCAAAAAATACTAGAGTATCCGTTCGGGAAATCTATAGACCATATAGATTTAAGGCTGAAAGAAAGAGCGCGCAGAAGGATTGCATAAATAACCCATTTTTATTTAGTTGTTTTGTTTGACGTCAGCCAAAAGTGGAGCTTTTGAGGTAAAAAGCTAAGTGATACTTTCTGTTAAACTTTCCAAAGCAGAGTGTCCGCTGGTGGCCGAAAACCGACGTTGAAACCACCAACTTAAATCGGTCGCCACTTCCACTGTTTCCCGTCGACAGCATGACAACCGTTTTTGATAATATTTTGAAAAGCACTTTCCGTTATACGTTCCTTTTAATTTGGAAAGAGAATTAACATGGATAATACGATTTCTTTTAAAAGTTTTAATAAACCTCTTAATTTGGAACCCATCAAGTTTTCGCTGGCTATGCGGGAGGAAGGTCCCGGTTGGTCTCTGGTTAAAATAGAGACGTTGGAAAACTGGTATCGTAGATTCCTGTTTTTGGTCTATTTGTATCCTGAAAAAACGATCGTTCCCACGAAGGACATCGACATATTTTGGCACACTCACATACTCGACACGAAAAAATACATGATGGATTGCGAGTCTTTGTTCGGTGGTTATTTTCACCACTTTCCCTATTTTGGTATGCGGGGAGAACAAGACCGAATGAACCTGGAAGAAGCCTTTAGCGAAACGGAAGAATTATATCTGGATTTATTCGGCGAATCACCCTTGAGCTGTGGCATCGCTGACTGCGGCTCCTTATGTAAGGAACCCACTCCTAAATGCGAAGACGCCACCTTCCGAATGGGTATTCGCCCAACACTGGCAGAAATTGAATCTGTTTCTAGTTGATAGTTATGATGGCAATCAAACAGCGAAGAATTATCACAAATTAGAAATAGTCTTGGAATTACAAATCCATAAAACCGAAGAATAATAGGTTCATACAAGAGTCACTCATCCCTGCCATTTACCCCGCACCAACTTAGACATATTTATGTTTCTACCGCCCACTCCATCGGGATATCCCAATACAATATAAAACTTAGTCAACCATTCCCTTCCCAAGCCCGATGTCACAGCGGGCTATATTGAGGTAGTCCCAGAAATTCGCAGGGTAGTTCTTTCTCGTCTTGCTCATATCCATGACCCTCCTTTGGTCATAATTAGTAGCTTAGCACCCTGTATGAATTTCTGGGACCACCTCTAACTTCCGGTGGGTCTTTCTGCGAATATCCTTGATGATGGTTTCACTAGAGTCCGTCGTCAAATTGGCCAAATCATAAATTTTTATCTGTGTACCCCACCAGAATCTGCCACAAATCGAATATTTCGTCATCGCGAGCCGCGACAAGCGGCGTGGCGATCCAGGGTCTCTGGATTACTTCGTCGCTAACGCTCCTCGCAATGACGATCCAATGATCTACCTAAATTAAAACAACAATTATGTGGCTTAAAATAATTTAACGACAGACTCTAGGCACTTTCTGCTAAACTTTTCTAATTAAAAATTTGATTGAAAAAATTTCCTTAGAATCTATATATATAAAGTTTTTTATTTTGCCTTGATAATCGCCCTTTTGGGAGTATAAATATGCAAAAGTTTTCCTTCCAAATATAATTACGGCTATAAGCAAAATATTTTTTTGGTTTAAACGTTTTGGATTTACCCATTTTTTTTGGAGTTTGGTGGTAAATTATGCCTGCGCATTTTGAAATTGCTATCATTGGATGAGGACCAGGTG
>JADFGI010000250.1 GCA_022567815.1 Nitrospinota bacterium | reverse complement strand
CGGCTGACTCCCCAACCGTATTGGGCGAGTTTCCATTTTCCCGAGACGCGCCCGCCGCCACCAGGGTGGGCAATCTATGTTGATTGACATAGGTATTGAGCGCGATGTTGGCGATGGTTTCCCCATACGCACAGGGGTATTGTTTGACCAGGGCAAAGACCAGGTTCGCCTCGAAGGTTTTTGTCGATGCGTCCAATATGGACACATTATTGATTTTCGAGACCTGGGTTTTGGGATCCATCATGGATGCGCCGCTGGCGTCCTTGAGAGTTTCCCGCCGGAAATTCGCGCCCACCTGTTTATCCAGAGCCAAAATCTGCTCGTTATAAGGACTGATCGCCTCCACAATCGGAACATCCAAATCCTTGGGCAGACTCAATCCCTGGTTATTGCCAAACCAGGCTTTCAGAGCCAAGCTTCCCTTGGAGGCGAAATCGGGTTTCATGCCGTTGGCCTCCATCACATGAGTCACGGCTTCAGGGATGTAAGCGATGTTGGTGACCAATGCGCCCTTTTTGGAAAACACAGGATTCTCCGGCGTATAAATATTGTCCACCCCAAACTGATCCATAAACCATTGTTCTTTAGCCAACGCATCATCGCCCGATCCGGCGAGCGACCCCGCATGGCCGCAAGCCTTGGTCAATCGCGCTTTCCAACGTCCTACCACGCAGGCGACGATGGGCTTATCGGATTTGAGGCCATACTCGTAATAGCCGCCCGGTTCTGAATACATGACCGCGACTTTGGACCGATCGTCATTTTTAAACGCGTGGAGAAACTCCTTGGGTCCGTATTGAATATAAATATCCTTGCCGCTGGACACGGAAGTCGTGGTTCCCCATCCGGCGGTTGAGAGATAAACCGCAATGGTGGTGGTGAAGTTCCCGGAGTTGGAGTAAATGGCAACGGTGCCCTTCATCAGGGATTCCTCCGGATGACTGCCGCCCAATGCGCCTCCAATACGGACATGGTTCCAGGCATCGGCCAGGCCAAGACAATTGCCGCCAAAAAGATCGACCCCGTTGGTCTGGCATATGGCCCGCATGATGCGGGAATCCTTGACGGAAACTTTTTCCGTCAGGATGATGGCTTTTTTTAAATCAGGATTTTGCCGGACCGCTTCCGCAATTCCATCCTTCACGCCGGAAGGGGGAAGATAGACAATGACGGTATTGAACTTATGACCATCAGCCATGCCTTCCTTGATGGAATTGTAAACCGGGATTTTTCCATTTTTGGTGGGTAAAAATTTACCGGCCTTGCCCGGTCCCGTCCCGAACACGATATTGCCACCGGAATATTCATGACTGATCGGCGTTACAGTGGAACTTTCTTTACCCAGAATGTTTAAAACAACGACGCGGTCGTCTTTAGTCGCCAACTCACTCAACGAATTGATTCCGACGTAATAGGGAAACCCGGCTATACCTTGCTTATGCATTAAAAAATCCTCTCTTTCGGATTGGGCTGGAAAATATAAAGAATTACTTAAAAGAATTACTTAATATTCATTTTGGCCATGATTTCTTCTTTTCCCCCATTCAGCATCCAATCATTCACCTTGAGGGCATAGTTGATGACTTCTGACATGGCGCTGTCATGACCAAAAAACCGGTAAGGAATTTGCAGGGAATCCAGAATATCTTTAAGGTAAGACATTCCCCTGATCAGGTTCGGTCCACCCCGGCCAACCACCACAAACAACGGGACAGGTCCATGAGTCTGGAAGTACCAGCGGATTCCATCGCCCATGGCGCGGAAGGTTTCAAAGATATCGGTGTTGTTGGCCTTGCCGCCAATGATGAACAAAATATTGGACTGTTCAAACCAGTGCTTGAAGGTGATTTTGGAGATTTCATTCATCTTTTCATAGGGCGGATTGCCGCCAAAATCGGATGAAATCGTCGCCGCCTCTCCAAGAAGTTCCGTCACCATCGCGTTGGCCCCGCCGCCAAATGTAGGCGCGGTGATGGTCCCCTTATCGTTCATAACGAACACGTCACTCTGCCCCTGATAAGTTCTGAGCTGGTTGATTTCCTGCTCAAAATCATTCGCATCGGATTCAAACAAATAGTTGGGCAGGCCCAGCCGTTTCCAGGCCGGATCATCCTGATCAAAAGAGGCCTTGAAGTCGCAGGCCACAGGGGTGAGGCGTCCCTTTTTCCCAGGCATCATACGAATCGGGTTGATCTCAAGCATAATCATGCCGTAATTATTGTACAGATCCCATAATTTCGGCAGGTTTTGCACCAGGGGACTGATAATTTCCTGCGGCGCTCCAAGCTCCGACAACGCATTGGATACGTGAAAAGCCTTGAGACCCGTTAGGGGATCAAAGGGAATATTAGCGATTTTATCTTCATCCAACTCCTCGATATCCACTCCGCCATGATGGGTGATGGTCATGGTCGGAGCGCGGAAAACGGTGCTTTCGCTGATGGAAAAATAAACTTCGTGAGTTGCCGGAACCGCTCCTTCGTATGTCACACCCTCAGCTTTTATGGTATTCAGTCCATCTTTATGTTCGGCAAAATAAAGGCGTTCTTTTTCCTTCAAGGCCTCCTTTATGTTTTTGGCGCGGCCAATCAATCCCAATTTGCCTTTTTTCCCAACCCCGCCTCTGAACACAGGCTTGATGAAAACTTCGCCGTGCTTATTGATCATTTCCTTGATTTCATCGGAAGTTAATTCCGGACCACGCACTTCCGAATGTGGATATTCTACAAGGTCCAATAATTTTCTGCCCCAGAGCATGCCGGTTAACTGCATTTTATTCTCCCGCTAAACATATAAATTTATCGGCAACCAAAAACGATTGATTTCGATTTGGCAATGAATCCCACCAGTGGGTTTTATTCCCCGTGACTTGCCACGGCTTTTAAATGAAGATCCTAATCGGATACCCCGTCCGCTTGCGGCGAGATCGTTAAATTCGTTCAGTATTCAAAAAAATACGAACAAATTCGTTAAAGCTGTCCAGCTAAAAATAATGATTACTTTTTTGGAATGCGGCAAGGCATTTTACTGAAAAAGCAAATTTTGTCAATGATTTCCCTACAGTTTCAGCCAGTCAAATGACCAAAAATGGGAGAAAGGATTTCTCAGGATCAAGCAAGGGTCAATCAGGGAGAAATTCGGCAAGCCGCTCGCTCAATTGGCGGGAACGATACTTTTCTTCGTCCAGGGAAATGAAACCTTTTTTGAGGTCGTGTTCCAGCATGCGCAACTCAAAATGAAGGGTTTCGGTCACTGCCGCCCGATAACTTTGCCCCGGTTGCACGGAAAAAGTAACCACGCGGGTATTGAATTGATGCGGCTGGATATCGCGGAGGATGGCATCAATGGTGTCCGGGGAAATGCCGCCGCCAACTGAGACCTTGATATTTCTGGCCTTGATCCTGGCGACCACATCCCGAACCAGGCTCTGGACCACAGGGTCCATGCGGTCCTTTTTAAGGGATTGGGACAAATCGCTACAGCCGATGGTGATTTCATCGAGTGAGCCAGCCTCCGGCGATGCGAGGATGGCGTCGAGTTGCTCCACCGCCGTCACGGTTTCTATATTGATCTGCTTGACCAGCCTCTGCATTTGCATGGGGTTGGTGAAATCCCGCACCGCCGCTAAGAAATTTTCCAATCCGTAAACCGACTCCACCATCGGTGCGATCAGGCCGTCTACATTTAATGCAAGCAATTGCTTGATATCGTTGCGGGCATTGGGTCCGCCAATTTTTACCATGACGGGAAGAATCCCTTCGGCCAACTGTGTCCAAAACCGTATTTGCTCAAAAGACATGGCTGCGTCTTCCGTCGATAGTTTCAAACAACTGGCGCCAAAATGGTTTTTCAAACGCCGCAGGGATTGAATCAGGTTTTGAGTGGAGTCATTTTTTGGCCGTGGGGAGATGACTTTAATCAATTGCGGCTGTTTTAAATTCATCATCGCTCTCCCTTGGCGTTGCGGAAAATTACCGAGGGATCGATTTGGCCGATGTCGGCGCACCCGGTGAGAATCATCGCCTTTTTCAGTTCGTCGCGTTTCTGATTGAGATAAAACTCCACCCCTTCCCGGCCCGCGCCAAAAGCGGATATGCAGACGGGTCTTCCTATCATGACGGCATCCGCCCCCAAAGCCAGCATTTTCAAAATGTCGATGCCTTCGCGAATCCCGCCGTCCACCAAAATTCGGGCGCGGCCCGCGACAGCGGCTGATATTTCCGGCAAAACGTCCGCCGTCCCCGGCATCGTGTCCATGACCCTGCCACCGTGATTGGAAACAATAATCGCATCCGCTCCTGCGGCAAGCGCCGCCAAAGCCGATTCCACATTCATGATTCCCTTTAAAATGAAGGGGACGGATAAATGCGACTTCAATTCGCGCAATTCATCCACCGTTTTGGGTCCCACAGCCTGGCTTTTCAGGGCCATTGTCTTGAATGAAGCGGCGTCGATATCGATGCCCACCGCGATGGCCCCGGCCTCCTCTGCCGCCTTGAAGCGGGTGATGATTTCCCTGTTGTCTTCCCGAGGCTTGAATATGGGAATACCCAGCCCTCCCCTTTCCTTGATGGCTTCCAGGCCAATGAGATATTTTTTCGGACTTGCGCCGTCTCCCACCATGGCTAGAGACCCGCTGTCGAGACAACCGTCCAGCACAGCTGAGGCATACTCCTTTTCATCCATGCCGCCAGCCAGATTGGTCTCCATTCCGGTGATGGGCGCGGCCAGAATCGGCAGGGAAAGTTTCTGTCCAAAAAGCTCTATCGAAAGATCCGGAAATTTTACTTGGTGAATCGTCCGCAGGTTGATCTTGTAGCGGGCCAATGCCCGCAGGTTTTCCGTGAACGACTCGCCCGTTCCGATGCCACCGATGCCGGGGACTTTTCCACGGCACTCCGCTCCATCGCAAACCACACAGTC